>JAQGHS010000537.1 GCA_028291605.1 Planctomycetaceae bacterium
GATCACTGGCTGGGCTACCTCAACCAGGACAAGGCCGCGAATTATTTCCCCGATGCACTGTGGCAGAATCAAGAGCGACTCAAACTCCCCGGCAACGCTGGCGGGAAACAGCAACAGTACTCTCACGATCTCTTCACGGAATTCGCCCTGAACTTCATTCAGCAACACAAGTCCGAGCCATTTTTCCTCTACATCGCCTACACGATTCCCCATGTAGACCATCAAGTCCCGGACCTCGCCCCGTATGCCGCCCAAACCTGGCCGGGCAAGGCCCGCGAGTACGCCGCGATGATCACCCGCATGGACACCGACGTCGGACGGATCGCGACATTAGTCGACAAGCTGAGACTAGAACACAACACGCTAATCCTATTCTGCAGCGACAACGGCGGCCCCGCCCCATTCCAAGAGGTTTTTCAAAGCAACGACCCCTTACGTGGCCACAAAGGCCAACTCTACGAAGGCGGCCTGAGAATCCCCATGCTAGCTCGCTGGCCGGGCCACATCCCCTCTGGAAGAATCTCAGCCAGCCCGTGGTACCTGGCCGACATCTTCCCCACCCTGACGGAACTCACCGGTTGCCCCACACGGGCCAAGCTCGACGGTCTCAGCGTCCTCCCCACTCTGTTGGGCAAAGACCAGCAACGATCCGACCGCTTCCTCTACTGGGAGCAAACCTCGAGCGGATTCCGGCAAGCCGTCCGCTGGAAGAACTGGAAGGCGATTCGAGCAGGCCTGCACGGCCCCGTGGAGCTCTACGATCTCGCACAGGATCCGGCCGAATCCAAGAACGTAGCCAACTTGCAGCCGTCGGTCGTGCAGATCATTGAAACCTATCTGGAAACCGCCAGAATCACCTCGGATGAATGGCCTGTCAGTGATTCTACGAAAAGGTAGAGTTGGCTGAGAGGACCGCTATTTCTGCGAAAATGAGTGGCGTTCAGCGTTTTTTCCTCGATTGGCAAAGTACGGGTTGGGCTACCGGCTGTCCAATTTGGAAATCCGGCATATCTCTGCGAGGTCAACCATCGTCATGAATGTGGCATAGTCGGCGGGGAGTTCAAGCAGCATCACCCGCGCATCGGCTCGACTGACAATCAGTCAGACCTACTACCGTTATTCTACCCCCATCTGGTCTGGAATATGCCGGATCAATCCGGCAGAATACTCGGGCCTCGTTCAGATTTCGTCCATTGCTTTCCCACGAAGCACTGACCATGCCGGTTCCGCTCGATAAATTCATTCAACAACTGGAAGAAAGCGGGATTCTTGTTGGTGACACCATCAAGGATTTCGTCCCTCCCCAGGCCTGCCCCAAAGACGCCGAGGAATTGGCGAAGGAACTGGTGCGTAAGAAGAAACTGACCAGGTTTCAGGCGGAAGAGGTCTACAAGGGGAAAGGCAAATCACTGGTCCTGGGCAACTATGTCCTGCTGGAGAAGATCGGTTCCGGTGGTATGGGGCAGGTCTTCAAGGCTGAACATCGCCGGATGAAACGAGTCGTGGCCATTAAACTGCTGCCGGCTGCGATGACCAGGGACAAGGCCTCCATCGCTCGCTTTGAGCGTGAGGTCGAAGCGGCGGCGAAGATCAGTCATGCCAACATCGTGGCTGCTCATGATGCGGATTGTTTTGACGGGGTCCACTTTCTCGTGATGGAACTGGTTGAAGGAAGTGATCTCTCGGCCGTGGTCAAGAAGAATGGACCGTTGTCCGTTGAGCAGTCGATCAACTTCATTCTGCAGGCGGCCCGGGGATTGGAAGCGGCTCACAAGAAGGGAATCGTGCATCGGGACATCAAGCCGGCCAATCTCCTGCTGGACAATAATGGCGTCGTCAAAATCCTTGACATGGGATTAGCTCGGCTGAGCCTGGATGGTAACGATGCACCCCAAGCCGATCTGACTTCCACCGGGATGATCATGGGGACTGTGGACTATATGTCCCCCGAACAGGCTTTGGACACGAAGTCCGCTGATGCCCGTTCTGATATCTATGCGCTGGGGTGTTCACTGTATTTCCTGCTGACGGGAAAATCGACTTACGACGGCGACACGCTCATGAAGAAGCTGCTGGCTCATCGTGAGCAACCGCTGCCCTCATTGCGAGCGGTACGCCCCGAAGCGACGGAGCAGTTGGACTTCGCCTTTAAGAAGATGGTGGCCAAGAAGGTTGAAGATCGTTTGCAATCGATGGCGGACGTGATTGTTGAACTGCAACGATGTACGACTGGTTCGATGCCGGCCGCGAGCCACATCGCGCCCCCCACGACGACCTTTGATGGGGGTGAGTTCGACTTTCTTGGAAAGCTGTCCGCCGAGCCGACGATTCGAGTGAGCGCTCAACACAAGGCCGAGCCGTCGCCGGACGGTAGACGTTATTTGAAGATTACTATCATCTGTGCAGGTTTATTGGGAATTGCAATCGTAACCGGTCTCTTTTTTCGCGGCAGTGAGCCCAAAGCATCCCCGCGGTCACCACAGGCAGAAAAGACGGCAGTTGTGGAAGCGAAACCCACCGTTCCGGCGGTTGTGGAGCCGCAGAATCTGTTGGGATTCCAGAGGCCGGGCTTTGACAAGTGGGTCCGGGATGTGGCCGCCATGCCGGTTGACAAGCAGGTGGAAGCCGTCAACCGGAAGCTGGTTGAACTGAATCCCGCCTTTAACGGAAAGGTATCCGATGGAAGCGGCACAGGCCCGCCGCAAATCGAAAATGGGGTCGTGATCGGATATGGATTTCTGACTGATAACGTCACTGACCTTTCACCGGTGCGTGCACTCGTTGGACTGCAAGTGTTATTTTGTAACGGTAGCAACTTCAATCGCGGACAATTGTCGGATCTCTCGCCCCTGGAAGGCATGAAACTTGTGAATTTGGCATGTTACTTTAACCCGGTCTCGGACCTGTCACCACTGCGACAATTACCGCTGAGAGGGTTGGCAATTTACTACACCGATGTGTCTGATCTCGCGCCGCTCGCAGGCTTGCCGCTCGAGAATTTAGATTGCGGTGGCCTACCGGTCACTGATCTCACGCCGCTCATGAGTTGCAAGCATCTCGGAAATCTGTTCCTCACTGAAACAAAGGTCACCCCGGCTGGAATTGTTGCGTTGCAGAAAGCGTTACCGCAATGCACGATCAAGTGGGACGACCCGGCCCGGGAAAAATCCTCGTAGCCGAAGTCACGAAGACTTCGGGAGCGGTCACCAAGGCGGCCAAAACTCTGGTCGAGTTCTGCTGCACGAATCCTTCATCTTATAGAGATGTGGGCGAGGTGCGGGCTTTCATGTGTTTCGACTTGACTCGAAGGCGGCATGCCTTACTATCTAAGGCGTGATGCTTGAGAGGTAGTAGTGTCTAGCTGTCCGGGAAATGCCGCCCGCAGGATTGTTAGGCTTTGGAAACTGGTCCGTCCTGACACGGGGGAATCGAAATGCTGGCCAATGTGTCCGTGCGTTCTCGTGCTGCCGCGGTCGCGCTGGTCTGTCTGGCCTTGGGAACGTGGGCCTCGTTTTGGCTACCCGACCTTTCGGACGACGATGAACTCGGACGGCCAATCCCGCCGAGGCCAGATTTGACGCACGCCGCTGACAAAGCCACTGAGAAATCTGTTCCGAAGGCGCCGGAGGGGCCACCGCCGCTGACGGTGCCATTCGTCGCCAAGCGGGCGAAAGAGTCGCAAGAGGCCTGGGCGCAGCATCTGGGGAAGCCTGGTCCGGTGGAGGAGAACTCGATTGGGATGGAACTGGTCTTGATCCCGCCGGGAAGTTTCACGATGGGGAGCCCGCCGGCCGAAGAGGGGCGCCTGGACAACGAACGGCCGGTCGCCGTGACACTGACGAAGGCGTTCTACCTGGGGAAAACCGAGGTCACGCAGGGCCAATGGCGAGCGGTGATCGGGACGACGCCGTGGACGGGACGGGACTGTGTGCGTGAGGGAGACAACTATGCGGCCACGTATGTGAGCTGGGGCGACGCGCAAGCCTTCTGCAAGAAGCTCAGCGAAACCGAAAACGCAAAGTACCGCTTGCCGACCGAGGCGGAATGGGAATACGCCTGCCGTGCAGGGACTGCGACGCGCTTCAGTACGCCGGATGAGGGGAGCGACCTGAACGACTACGCCTGGTGGGGAGGAATTCTGGACGAGGGGAGTGCGAAAGACGAAAAATATGCCCATGAAGTGGGGCAGAAGCGAGAAAATCTGTTTGGTTTACACGACATGCACGGGAACGTCTGGGAGTGGTGCCTGGATCAGTGGGTGAATATCCATCCGGGAGGAACTGATCCGCTGGCTTCCGAAAATAACATGGTGGGGGTGTGCAGGGGAGGCGGCTGGAACAACTACGCGACGCGCTGCCGGTCGGCGTTCCGCAAGAGGATCGTGCGTCATCACGACTATCTGCCGGGGTCCCGGCACAGCTACCTGGGATTTCGCGTGGTTCGCGAGTCCGGTCAGTCCGTAAAGAAGTAAAGAAAACTCATGGCTCGAAAACCGGCTCTCGTTACGGAAACGGAACTCGCAATTCTGGAAATCCTCTGGAATAACGATTCCGACACGGTGCGCGAGATTGTGGACGCCGTCTATGGTCAACACACCCCCGCGTTGCACGCCACGGTCAAAAGCCTGCTGGAACGGCTGGCTGCCAAGGGTTTCGTCTCTTGTGACAATTCAGGGTTCATGCATCGCTTTGCGGCCCGTGTTTCGCGCGACGAATATGTGGCCCAGGAATTGGAGCGGCTGGCGGAGAGTCACTACGGCGGGGCGCTGACACCACTGCTGATGTCGCTGGTCAACAAGGTGAAAGTCAGCCGGAAAGACCGCGACGCGATCCGTAAGATCATCAAAAACATTCCCGAGAAATCGTGAGGAGACTCCGCCGATGTCGCCACTCATCATGCTTATTCTCACGAACACCGGCTGGGCGGCCCTCCTGGCAGTAGTGGTCTCGTGTCTCGGTCTGAAATCGATACTTCGAAATCGGCCCGCGGTGCTGCATTTGTTGTGGTTTGGCGTGTTGCTGAGGCTCGTTGTGCCCTCGGTGGTGCAGCTTCCGATTCTGCCGCCTCTCGAGCAGCAACCCGCGAGTTTGCCGAGCACGCCGGCGATCGTTCGAGCGGAATCGAAACCCGTCACTGTCCTGCCATCGAGGACCTATGTCCCGGTCGTGCCGTCTGGTCTCCCGGTCACGGAAAAAGTTATCGCGAAGGATCAACGTGCACGACCATTCGAGTTTCGTCTGTCGATGATGTTGGTCGCGATTTCATTGGGGGGGACCGTGGTGTTGCTGACGCTTTCCATCTACCGAGGGAGACGCGTCGTCCGATTATTATATGAGTCGCAGGCGGCACCGCCGGGATTGGTCGAACTCGCTGAGCGGCTGGCGAATCGCATGCACATCCTGGCGGTGCCCCAGGTGCGCCTGGTGAAGGGACTCGCGACGCCGTCGATCTGGATCGGCTGGCGCCAGTCGACAATTTTGCTGCCACAGCATCTGATCGACACACTCGATGACGGCCAATGGTCGTGTATTGTCGCACATGAATTGGCCCATCTGGCACGTCGCGATCACTGGTTTAATCTCGCGGGTGCAGGCATCGTGCATCTGTATTGGTGGAACCCGATTGCCTGGTGGGCCTGGCGCGAAATGCAGGCTCAACAGGAAGCGTGCTGTGACGCGATGGCCATTTCTCATGAGCCACTGTCGCGGCGGCTGTATGCGGAAACCTTGCTGCAAGTGGTGGATTCCTGGGATAGGAAGTCCCACGTTCATCCGCGGGCGTTGCTGGGCTTTGGCAACCGTTCCGTCCTGACCCGGAGATTTGAAATGATCGCCAACGACTCCGTACGTCCGCGGGCAACCGCCGCGGCGATGGTCTGCCTGGCCGTCGGAGCTTTGTCGTTTGTCTGTCTGCCCGTCCGCGCAGAGAGGCCCGTTCCAGCGGAACCAAAGGCGCAGGTGGCGTCTGTCCCGCAGCCATTGCCGTTGGTACCGGCCGACGACATTAGTGGTCAGCCGTCAAAAGACGAGCCATTGTCGCTAACGGCACCGTTCGACGCAGCGCAGGCGAAAGTGGCGCAAGAGGCCTGGGCGAAAGAACTGGGGCAGGCGAGCATCGTAGAGACAAACTCAATCGGAATGGAACTGGTCTTGATCCCGCCCGGGACGTTTACGATGGGGAGTCCGCTCACCGAAAAGGGGCGTAAAGATAACGAGGCGCAGGTCAAAGTAACTCTCAGGAAGGCATTCTACCTGGGTAAAACGGAGGTGACGCAGGCCCAATGGTATGCCGTGATCGGGACGTCTCCGTGGAAGGGTGATGAGGCGTACGTGAGCCAGGGAGACAATTATCCTGCGACGAACGTGAGTTGGGACGACGCCGTGGCGTTCTGCGAGAAGTTAAGTGCGAAAGAAAACGCATCGTATTTCCTGCCGACGGAGGCCGAATGGGAATACGCCTGCCGCGCGGGGACCACAACGCGGTTTAGCTCCGGCGATGACACGGCCACGCTGAGCGCCTACGAATGGTGGGGTAGTCAGGGTGGCGGGCACACCCACGAAGTGGGACAGAAGCGGGCCAATCCGTTTGGATTACACGACATGCACGGGAACGTCTGGGAATGGTGCGAGGACGTGTACCTGAGAAAACATCCGGGAGGGACCGACCCCGTGATTTCCGAAGGGGACGCACATCGGACATTCCGAGGCGGCGTGTGGGCCATCAATGCCGAGGCCTGCCGGTCTGCACATCGCCGCTGGATGCTGCCCGTCGACTTGGACAACGGCCTCGGTTTTCGCGTCGCACGTATTTCCGCAAAGTGACCGGTTTCCACCCTACTTTTCTAAGATCGCCTGTCAAAACCAGAAGCTCGTTGATTGGCGTTTATCGAGCGAGCGAG
>JAQGHS010000207.1 GCA_028291605.1 Planctomycetaceae bacterium
GGGAGGATCAAACAATTGAATCAGCCGAGCATCCGCCCGCACGAGCCGCTCGTGCACCGCATCCATCGCCTGTCGCATCCGGTCAGGCTGGCCGGCGCCCGAAATGACAGACCAGCTTTGCGGCAGCGAATCGATCTGACACTCAGTATTCTCCTGCGAACCGAGCGGCTGACCATCATCAAAGTAAGCGCGACGATACCAGCCCCCGTCCCAGGCCTGCGTCTCAATTGTCTCGCGAAGTGTCTCGGCCTTCTCGATGCAGAGCGTGTGAAATTCCTCATCGTTACGCATCTTCGCCAAAGGTGCGACCTTCTTCAGAACATCAAACAGGAAGAATGCCAGCCAGACGCTTTCACCTTTCCCCTCCGCACCGACCCGGTTCATGCCGTCGTTCCAATCGCCACATCCCATTAGAGGTAATCCGTGGCTGCCGAAACGCAATCCATACATGACGGCTCGCTTGCAGTGCTCATAGAGCGTCCCCGATTCTTCGGAGACTTGCGGCTGGTTGTAATAACTTTCTTCCTCGGGCGCGACTAGGCGATCCGTTAAGAAGTGAGCGGGCTCATCCAGCACACCAGTATCGCCCGTGACGCTCACATATTGAGCTGTCGCGAACGGCAACCACAAGTAATCGTCCGAGAAGTGCGTGCGAACTCCGCGACCTGTTGGCGGATGCCACCAATGCTGGACGTCGCCTTCGCGGAATTGCCGCCCCGCACAGCGCAATAAATGGGCGCGAGTGAGATATCCCGCAGATTGGAGCAAGGCCAGTGAATCCTGCAGTTGATCACGGAAACCGTACGCACCACCTGACTGATAGAAACCACTGCGGCCCCAGATCCGGCAGGACAATGTCTGATAGAGCAACCAGCCATTCGTTAAGGCGTTCAACCGCTGGTCGGGCGACTCCACGTAAACCGCACTCAGCGTGTGACTCCAGAAGTTCCAGACTTTCTCTAATGTTCGCCGACCATCACCCACGCGCTTAAATCGTTGCAGCAGCCCACAGGCAGTCGCCGCGTCATCTGCCGCACCCAGCAGCAACATGACCTCGCGCTCTTCACCATCCCCCAGCTCAATCCAGCTCTGGATCGCACAACAGGGATCCAGCGCTGCTCCGGCCTTGCCTGAGAGCCGCTGGTTTTTCATCGCCGCGGGTTCGGCGAGCGTGCCGTTGCGGCCTATAAACTCTGCGCGATCGCATGTGATCGTACGAGTGACTTCGCTGGATTGGAAAAACGCAACAATTCCAGGGGAATCAATGCTGTAGCGATTGCGGGCAAAAATCGCCCCAGTCTGCGGATCAATTTCCGTCGTGATATGGGCCGCCGTGCGCGGTCGCAACTCGCCCAGCACCCATTCCATATAACCCGTGACGCTCAATGAACGCTTACGTCCGGAATGATTGCGAATCTTCAAGAGCATAAACTTCACCGGCGCATCCACGGCGACAAATGTCACCATCTCAGTCGTCAGACCCGTTTCTTCATATTCCCAAACCGAATAGCCGAACCCATGCCGGCACACATAAGGCCGGTTACCGCGCGCGGGCAAAGGCGTTGGGCTAAAGAATTTGCCGGTCTCTTCATCGCGGATATAAACAGCCTCACCTACGGGATCACTGACGGGATCGTTATGCCAGGGAGTCAGCCGGAACTCATGAGCGTTCTTAAACCAGGTATGTCCCAGTCCCGATTCCGTCACAATCGTTCCGAATTGTTCGTTGGCGATAACATTACACCACGGCGCCGGAGTGACGACTCCGACGCGTAATAAAGTGATATATTCCTTGCCGTCCGGGGTAAATCCACCGAATCCATTAAAGAAGGTCAGATCCCGGCGAGGCGGCGCAGCAGCCCGCTCGGGCTCCCCTTTTTTCGTTCGTGTCGGCCGCAGGAGTGGTATCGTGATCTCACCCCGCGGGCGTCGTTCGAGCTGCTCGGCAAGCGTACCCATTCCATCCGACAGAACGACTGTCGCCACACTCTCCAACAGCAACCGATCCTCTTCCGGCATTTGATCGCTGCGACGTATAAAGATTCCGCCGGGCCGATCCAGCAATCCGGCGTCATGCCCGGAGGTGACGAGTCCCATCAGCGCATCGTGCAATTGATGTCGGTATCCGCCCAGGTCTTCGTCCCAAATGACGAGATCAACACTCACGCCCTTGAGACGCCAATACGCGTGGGCCTGCAACAAACGACGCACAAAGTTCAGCTTGGCCGGATCAGAGACCTTGACCAACACAATCGGCAAGTCGCCGCTGATACTGTATGACCAAAGATGGCTTTGGTTGCGTCGGTTCTGGGCGATCAGACTGGAACTGGCACGATACAGCGAACCGCCATAGACCAGTGGCCCCGCTAGTTGCGAGAACAGTGTCACGTCCCCGTCCGATGCACCAAACTGTTTGCGCGCGACTTGCTCGTGCGGCCAGGCCAGTTCGAAGACACGATCCGCGAGCCGATAGTCTTGATACTTTTCAATGAGTGCCAAGGCTCCCTCGCGAGTGGGAGAAATCCCCGTCACATAGTCGACCCGCACGCTTTCTTCCGCATCGATTTGCAGCTCGCGGCGGATGCTGACGATTGGATCGAGAACGGCACCCGCGGTATTCGAAAGCCGAGCGAGCCCGTGCATGGCGGCGGGATCGCGGGGCGTTCTCCCCCGGCCTACGAACCGCGACCGATCGGTTTCGAAGCTCATTTCACCCTTACGCGCTTTTTCCACGATCATGATATGAAATACGTACGGCGGCTTTTCCTGCTCGGACCGCGGTCGACGCGTACACAAAATGGCGCTGCGTTCGGGTAGCAATTCGGTGGTCACGAACAAGTTCGAAAACGCACGATGAGCGGCATCGGCCGATGGCTGCACTATCAGGACTTCCGCATAGCTGGTCAGGTCGATCGAGCGTGGCAAACGGCTGATGTTCTTCAAAATGACGCGGCGAACTTCGACATCATCCTCCGGTGACACGCCGACTGTCGTCTGCACCACGAGCTTGTTATCAACGCGTCGGAACTCGGCCTTGCCCGGACTGAATGTCGCTCCATATTTCTCAGGGCGGCGCGCCGTCGGCTGGGACGTGCTCGACCAGAATTCGCCGGTGCCCAAATCGCGCACATAACAAAACTGACCAAACTGATCTCGCGTCGAATCAGGCATCCAGCGCGTGACGGCCAGATCGCTCCAACGGCTGTACCCACCCCCCGCGTTGCTGATCATGACATGATATTGGCCGTTGCCCAGGAGATGGATCTCGGGCCCGACTGTATCGGGCGACTCAAATGCTCGAGTCGTCTCGCCGGTGGCCCCCGTGACGGTGCGACCATTCAGATCCGGTGATTCCGCCGGGTGCGGATCGACCGGCCGCAAGACATGCGGCACGCGTTCCTGCAACAGCAGATCGTGTGCCCGCAGCAACGGATCGTTCAGAAAGCGTCGCTGCATCGGATGATCAAACAACACTGCATCCAATGCCAGCAGGCTCATTCCGCTGTGATGAGCCATAT
>JAQGHS010000247.1 GCA_028291605.1 Planctomycetaceae bacterium
ATGTGTTCGATCTGAGAACTTCCCGATATTGGATCTCCGGGAAGGGTCGCCCAGTTTCTTGAATCTGGGTGAGCGCAGCGAACAAGAGGTGGATTGTTTTGCGGCGGCCGACCTATCGAATTCCAGGTGACCCGGGTGCCGTCCGGCCCCGGATTGGGTGTTGGCTCGCATTCCGAATGGTCCGGGGCCTCACGGCAGCCGGCTCACCGGTCTGAATTTCATTTCCGGGTCTGTTCTGAAATTCACGTAGGTCAGCCTGTGCCTGAACTGCCTGGTCGAACTGCCTCACTAGTGCAAATAGTGATGTCTGTGCCTATCATCTCCACTAGGCAATGAGCGCGTATTCCGTCGACCGCTGGATCAAGGATGCCGCATGTCCGGTGATTTTGACCCGTATTATAAATGGCTGGGAATCGTCCCGCAGGAGCGGCCGCCGCATCACTACCTGTTGCTCGGTCTGGTCCCGTTTGAGGCCGATCCACAAGTTATCGACGCCGCGGCGGATCGCCAGATGACGTTCATCCGCAAGCATCAAGCGGGGGAACATGCGGCCGACAGCCAGCGTTTGCTGAATGAAATCGCGCGCGCCCGGTTGTGCCTGCTGAAGTCTCAATCCAAGGAGACTTATGATGCCGAGTTGCGGCGACGATTGCACCCCCCTGTCGAGCTGACGGATGTCGCCGTGCTGCCGACCCCGCGCCAGCCCAAAGCGACCAAAAAAGCCCCGGCCATTCCGCAGGCGACCGTCCTGATTGTGGCGTCGGTCTGCGGGGGCTTGCTGACCCTGCTGCTGATTGCCGGACTCTCTGCTTTTCTGTCGGCACGACCGCCGGTACCGGTGCCTGCGCTGCCGCAGCCCCTCGTACGCGCCGAACCCGTGACTGCGGAACAGCCCTCGTTGTTTGCTCCGGCTGCGAATCCAGCGCCGGCAAAGCCGGAACCGCAGGTCTTTCCGGCGGCGGCGATGGACGTGCTGGCCATGTTGAAGCCGCAACACGTTATTCGTGGTCAATGGCGCGTCGACCCGCAGTCCTTGAAGTCGATCGGCGCGACGCCGCACGCCGAGTTTGCCTTGCCCGAGCCGGTGTCCGCTGAGTACACCCTCCACGTGGAAGGGATTCGGCAGCCGGCCAGCAACTCATCCCCCAAGTCCGACGTCCTGGGGCTTGGTCTAGTCTGTAGTGGACATGAGATACTATTTGTAATGAATGGTATGCCAGGCACCGAGACCTCGGGGTTGAGTCTCCTCGATGGCCATGACTGGCGGGATAATGAAACGACCCTGGCGGGGTTCTGCCCGCAGATTAATCAGCCGTTTGCGCTTGATGCCATCGTCCGCAAAGACGGGATTGAGATTCGTTTTAACGATCGGACGATTGTCGACTGGCGCGGGGATCCCTCGCGGCTGAAGCGGCCGCCGGAATGGAAGGTGGTGAAGCCGGGCGCCTTAACCATCGCTGCGGAATCGCCGTACGAATTTAAGAAGATCACGCTCGGGGACCCGTTGCCGCGTCGAAATTTTCCCGGGGGCGATTTGCGGCCGGGGCTGAGTGCCGAGTTGTTGAAGTATGTCGATCTCGGACGCGACGTCTGGTCGGGACGCTGGATTTTCAACGACTTGATCCTGCTGAACGCCAATCCGCTGGCCTATTCGCGGTTCAGCATCCCCTATGAATTGCCGGCAGAGTATGAACTCGTCACCGAGATTGAGTCGACAGACCCCAAGTTCGGCCTGTATCTCGGTCTGCCGTCGGGCGAGAACCGTGTGGCCGCGATCGTGGGAGGTCACGCTGGCACCCTGAGCGGCATCTTTGTGGATGGTGCCTGGGATGCGCTCCCCGAGCTGACGATCCACGGGCAGGTCATCCCCGTCAACCGGCGGGTGCAGATCGTCACCACGGTCCGACCGAATCAGTTCGTGGTGAAGGTCGGAGATCAAGTCTTAGTGAACTGGAAGGGTGAGCAGCGCCGCTGCCAACGCTCGGTCCTGTTTGCGACGCCCGGCAACCGCTTGACGCTGGGCAATCTCGGCATCGGGTGTCGGATCTATTCGATGCGGGTGACTCGATTAGCCCCCGCCGCGCCGTTTCCCACTCCCGGAGCTCCTCAAAATGGCGATTTGCTGAGCATCGCCGACCCCGAGCGTGACGCGACGCTCAGCTCGTGGACGCTCGCCGCAGGCCGGTTGGTGTCGTCGCCCTCTCAGGTTGCGGCCCTGCATTTTCCCGCCCGGTTGCCGCAGAACTACGAGGTCCGCGTGGTCGTGGAGCGGAAGTCGGGCAACCAGGATTTGGCAATCTCATTGCCTATCGCCGGGCGCTCAGCAATGGTCGTCATCGATGGAGAAAGATCCCGCGGCAAGCCGCAATCGATGAGCGGTGTCGAATGGTTCGAGGGACGTCGTGTGTATGACAATTCGACGTGCGTGGAATTGCCCCGTCCGCAGTTGCCGACCGGTCGCGTGGGGATCATCCTGGCGCGGGTCACCGGGCGGCATCTCCAGGTCGATTTCAACCATCAGAAAGTCCTCGACCTCGACATTCCCCCCGACCTGATCGATCCCACCTGGAGCATGCGTCCGAACTGGTTGAACGCCGAGGAACGCCTGCGGCTGGCCTTGGCGTCGTACCGCTCGACCTTTGAGTTCCGGGAGGTGCGCTATCGTTCGCTCGATGACAATTCGCCACCGTTCCCTCCGGTGAATTGAAACTCCAGTCCCTAAAGTCCTGCCTGACACCGCCGGGTAAGTCAGGCAGTGCCCGACGTGTTCAACGCGATTGGAGTTTTCTATCCCGTCTTAATTCACTCTTAGATGGCAACTCGTCGTAGCCGCATCTCGCCAGAGCGCGGGCCCGCCAGTCACTCGCCCGCGTTCTGGCGAAACGCGGCTACAACAGAAGGGGCGAAGTCGGTGATCCTGAAGCGATCCTCGGCAATGTGTACTGCTACGGCTTTCGAAGTCGGTCTCGAAATTTCTCCGGAATCAGCTCTTTGTCTTTCGAATCCAGTCGACGAAAGAACGTCTCACAAGCCATTTGGACATTTCGATAGTTGTCATCGGAGGCCTGGACGAACACCTCAATCAGCTCTTTGGTGACCGGTGCATTCCGAGCCAGCACGGGCGCCACGCTGCAGCGGACTCGCCCGCTCTCGTCCTTCATGGCGTCGATGAATGCCGCCTGCACGGTGGCGTCCGTGGAATCGATTTGTCCGAGCGCGGTCCCTGCCGCCGCCCGGACATGTTCATTTTGATCTTTTAGCCGCTCGATGAGCAAGGGAATGGATTGCCTGGCGACGGGACCGGCAGTACCTAATGTCTCGGCCGCCATCTCACGCACATAGTTTTGGTCGGCACTCAGCATGCGGATCAGCCCCGGAACCGCGGGGGCCAGGTCCTCACCACCGATTTGGGATAAGGCATAGGCGGCAGTTTGGGTCGTCATCGAGTTGGGATGGTCAAGGAGTAAAATGAGCTTCGGGATGGCGGGCCGAGCCTCTTTTCCCATCGTCGCCAGCAGTCCGGCAAGGTCAATTTTCGAGGTCGTCGGGCTGTCCATGGCCGCGATGATCTCGGGAATCAATGACCGGGCACCGGCGCCAATGAGTGTCAGTCCTTCCACCGCCACCAGCGACGTCTTCTTATCGGTGGAGGCCATGGCATCTGCCAGGACTCGCAGATGTGGCGATTCCGGTCCTTCGATTTTCGCCAACGCGGTATGCGACCAGAGCCTTTCGTAGACGTTGTCGCTCTTGACTCCCAACTCGAGTGTGGGAATCGAGGGCTTGCCAATATTGACCAATGCCTGGGCCGCGATGAACGGTGTCGCGGGTTGTTGAGGATAGGCGGTGAAAGCTTTGAATAACGTGGGGATAGCTGACGCGGCGTGAGGGCCCATGTTCTTTAAGGCATGTAGCGCGGACTCGCGCATGTGGCTGTCGTCGAGGGCCTTGATCAGGGCCGGAATGGCCCGTTTCGCTTCTTCGCCGCGATATCCGATGAAGTCGACAGCGCGCATTCTGGTACTGAAGTCCGGGCTCGTTAGGGCTTCAATCAAGACATCGACAGAGGCGTCCTGTCGCAGCAGTGGTGCCTCTTTGATTTGCGACTGATCGCCCTGTGGCGAAACGGGATCGCCCGCAGCCAGCAGCGGGGTGCTCGCCGCGATCAACATTGCCATTAAGATTCGTGGAATGATCAACCGCTGCATTTTATCAATCATTTTCCAGCGACAACGGTCGCCTCATCTAAGGCAGCAATGGACACCTTCGCTGTATTGACGGGCTGGGAAGGACAGATCCATTTTCCTAGATCTTGCGATGCAAAATGAATCTGTCCTTTTTCTTCCACCGACTCCACGAGGGCGAACCCTACTTCCCTTTGGGGATCATCGATGAGATGGACGAGATCATGTTGTGGAACACGTTGGGCACGGGGGCAATGAGGACCGAGCCCGTTCCTTCGAAGGTGCTCAGCAGTCCTTCGCCGGACGTGAACGACCCCAGCATCGATTTGGCGGCCTTTTGCACTTCGAACTTCACTCCGGCAGTCCGGGCGATGGCGAATTTGCCGTCCACGGAGAGTTTTTGCCCTTCCAGCTCTATGCGGTGTATCTTGCCCGGAGCCTGGATCACGACCTGGCCGGAACCTTTCACTGTGGTTTGAAACCACCCTTCGCCACCGAACATCGCCGAGACCGCCTTGTTGCGGTAGGCTCCGATTTCCAGCGCGATGTCGCTGCACACGTACGAGCCCTGGTCGAGGATCCACTCTTCATTGCTCAGGTCGAGAATTTCATACTCACCAAAAATCGGCGGTCCGAAGAAGATCTCTCCCGTCCCTTTATAGGTGGGGCGAAAGATGTGTTCGCTCGTGACGAGGCTCTTCAGAAATCCGCCGACCGAGGGTGCGGCGGAGGTGAGCTCGATCTTTCCGAACATATAGTGCAGCGCACCCGATTCCGCTTTAACAACTTCGTTATCGATGACGCACCGGATCAGCTTCAGACCTTCCGACGAGACCACTTCGAATTGAGCCACGGGGTTTGCTCCTGGAAATGAGGTTTCGAACACCGATCAAAGTGCCGTTGGAGTACCGGCGAAGTCCCCCGCTGGACAACACGCCTCAGCCGGGACTCCCACCAAGTTTTGTGACAGCTCTTAATCAGATTGCTTGCACAAGGCGATATCCTACTACAGCCGCGGCAAATTAGCATAGCGGGTGCGCCGATTTGGCTTTCAATTCGTGGCGTCGTGTCGCCCTGAAAACTCCTGACCCGTGCCCGCTATCTGCTAAAGTAGGCGCGTTCGTTGGAGGGCGAGCCGGGAGCATTTTGGCTGCAGCCAGGTAGGTCAGGTCTGCATTCGCTTGCGTTGCTCGGCCTTTTTTTGCAATTCCGGATTCGATTCCAACTTGTCCTGATGCTGTTTTCGCAAGTCCAAAAACTCGGGATCGGCACCGGAATTCTGGCTCCCTCCGCAACCCGACATGATCGACAACAGCAGGCAGCTCAACAGCAGATTGAGACCCAGGTAGCGCAACTGTCACTCTGCCTTTCTCTTCCCGGACGTTCACTCAGATTGTTCCGAATGGACATACTGAGTCTCTGATCGAAAATCGTAATTCGCAATGATCGGCAGTAAACGGCGCGGCTTAGTAATCGCCGAGAACAGAGCCGTCACCCATGCCGCCCAACGACCACCAGGCGTTACGATCGATATTCACACTGACCGTTCGCACGCTGCCGTCAGTCAGCGACACATTCAGGCTACCGGTGTGCTTGCTCCCCACGCGCCACCACACGCCAGGTGCCGAAGCAGATCCCCCTGATTGGATGCCGTCTTGTCCCTGGTCGGGCAGAAAGGCCGTGTAGAAGGGGCCCGCGGCCCATGCCCACGCTGACGGGCCTTTGGCCCAGCCGAGTGACGCGTAGTCGACAAACGTTGCGCTGCCGTACTCGGCAAACATCAAGGTGTTACTCGTCCCGTCGGTGATATCGCGCATCTTGTTGCCGCTGTTGACATAACCGCCAGTTTGAGTCGTGCTCGGTGAGGGATCAAACCCATCGAACACCCCTTTGTACGCCCCATCATCACCCATCTGAGTGGCCTGTGGCGACAGCGTGCCGTTAGCCAGGAAGTTGGCCGACAGAGCCGCGTCGGACTGGCCACGCATGTAGGTAACGCTGTAAATCGGAATCCCGCCCACAGGCACGTAAGTGGTACGTCCAATGTAGTTCCCAAAATTCGGCCAGCCCCGCGGGAAGGTATTCGAGCCGCCCGTGGGGCCCGCTCCTGTATCGCCGGGAATATTCCCGGGATTAGTGTTGAAGCGGCCATTGGCTGCAAGCATCCAGCCGACAATGACGTTCGTAAAGTCTCCCGAACCGGCCGAGGAGGGGCAGAGCAGCGCCGGAATGTTGCCCCCCACCGCATACTCGGAGCGACCGCCAGACGGGGGCTGAGCTCCGGACGGCTTCTTGTCGAGCGGCACATTCACGCCCGGATCACAATTCGGAGCACCCGCGTCGTTTTGAGCTCGGAACCACGACGAACCGCACGTCTTATTGAACGCAATATTGTTATAGCGCGTCGACTGGTCCATAAAGGGCAGCAAATAGGGTATCGGCCCGAAGCTATACAGATCGAATCCCGAAGGAAATTTTCCGTACGCACTCTCGAAGTTCAACGCCGCCAAGGCGATCTGCTTCATGTTGTTCTTACATTGGGACCGCCGAGCCGCCTCGCGGGCCTGCTGAACGGCCGGCAACAACAGGGCGATGAGCACCGCGATGATCGCGATCACGACCAGTAATTCAATCAACGTGAATCCGCGACGTCCCGAATGGGACGTATGACGAAACAAATGCCGCATGCAACAGTCTTTCCTGAAATGGGCTTGAGCAAGCACAACGAACGTAAAACGAAATCGCTACCTATTGAAACGGGAGCCGAAGACTCCACACGTTGAAAAAGACAAAATGTCATTACACGCGCCCCCCGGCTGACCTTAGTGAGTGGTCGAGACACCGGGAGACCAGATTGCTGCAAAACCTCAAAGGGATGTTTTGTCTTGAATGAACTATTGTTGATCCAAAATCGGCGTTGTGTCAAGAGTCTGATGACTGAATCTGGATAGGTTCCGTGAGGAGTCAACTGAGGACAAATTGACGTCCCGCCAGCCTGCACCGCACCCGATAACTCCTACTCGGCAAACATCTCTCATGGTAGAATCGACCGGTCGGTAGCGCACATGAGCCTTCCTGGTGGGAAGCACGTCTGACGGTAAATCCCACGCGACTTGCCTAGCCTGCCTTTTTCCTTAGGTTGATAATGCGGTATACGAGAGTCGTCGGAGTCGCGGGGGGATTGGTTCTCGTGATCGTGGCGGTCTTAGGGGGCATCTATGCCATCTGGCCCCGCCCGCGGCTGAACGTGTTGCTGGTCACCTTCGATACCACGCGCGCAGACCACATCGGCTGTTACGGTCATCCCGGGGCGAAAACTCCAGCGCTCGATGGACTGGCGGACAGAGGGGTCCTGTTCGAGAAAGCCTATACCCCCATTCCGCTCACGATGCCCTCGCACGCGACGATGTTCACCGGCTTATACCCGCCCGAACACGGGTTGGGTCGGCTGGAGGCCTCCATTCCCACCCTCGCCGAGATCCTCCGCAAGGACGGGTACGCCACCGGAGCCTTCGTGGCCTCGTCGGTCCTGGCTTCGAAGTATGGACTCAATCGCGGTTTTCAGGTGTACGACGAGGACCTGGGACATCAAGCAGCGGCCGCGGACGAAGACCATGGGCAGCGGGCCGGCAACTTCGTGGTGGACGCGGCACTGGCCTGGCTCCAGCGGCAGCGCTCGAAACGTCACTTCTGCTGGGTTCATTTATTCGACCCGCATGCCCCGTACCTCGCCCACGAGGACCTATTTGGCGACGAGTTTAAAGACCGACCTTACGACGGCGACATCGCCTTTGCCGATCAACAGCTCGCCCGGTTACTCGATTTTCTCAAGCGCGAGGGATTAGAGGGACAGACGTTGGTCGTGGTGGTGGGGGATCACGGCGAAGGATTTTCCGAGCACGGCGAGAGCACCCATGGCCAGATGGTGTATAACCCGACGTTGCACGTTCCATTAGTGGTCGCCACTCCACATTCTCCCGCCCGACGCCACCACGTACCGGGCGCGGTGCCGCTCGTCGATTTGCTGCCGACGATCCTGGAGTGCGTGCACCTCCCGTCCCCCACCGAGATTAGCGGCCGCAGCCTCCGCCAAGCTCTGTGGGGCCAGCCACTGGAGCCACGCCGGTGTTTCGCCCTGAGCGACGCGCCCTATCTCCTGCACGGCTGGGCTCCGTTGCGAGCCCTGATCACGGATGAATTCAAATACATCCGCACCACGCGGAACGAACTCTACAACTTAACCACCGACCCGGGCGAAACCCGAAATCTCGTCCGCGATCTGCCAGACCAGGCGCGTGACATGGATGCCCTGCTGGCCGAGATGGAAGCCAAAATGGTGACGCACCAGGCAAGCGCAGTCGCCCTCTCTCCCGCCGAACAGCGCACCTTGAAATCGCTGGGCTACGCCGCGGGATCATCTCGGCCAGACCGCCCGAAACCGCAACAAACGCTGCATGACATCAAAGATATGATCGGCCCTGCAGAAGCCGCGACCGCCGCCGAGAACATGGTCAAACGGGGGGCCGTCGACGAGGGACTCGCAAAACTGCGAGCTGTCATCAAGGCCGCGCCCGACTTCGTCGCGCCGCGCATCAGCCTGGCCGAATTCCTGCTCCTGCAGCAAAAACGGGACGAGGCGATCGCCGTGCTGAAAGAGGTCCTGAAGATCGCCCCCCAGTCGAACGTCGCCCTGTTTCACCTGGCCAAGGCGACGTTTGCAGCAGGCAAAATCGACGAGGCCATTTCCCTGTACCAACAGGCGGTCGAGATCGATCCCAGTTTCGAA
>JAQGHS010000542.1 GCA_028291605.1 Planctomycetaceae bacterium
CCGCCGAATTCTGCCGCATGCAGTCGGCGACGACCGGGTTGCCCGAGCACATGTGCAAGGCCAACATGTCGAAGAACTACTTCGTGCTGACTCATATGCGCGAGGTTCTGGAGGCCCTGACTCGCGGTTTGCCGTTTGACATCTTGTCCAAGGGTTATGGCACTGAAAGCCGCGGCGTCATGCTGAGCTATCAGGCCAACAGCCCCGTCATCGGCTTGGTGCTGCCGTCGAATTCGCCCGGTGTGCACACGCTGTGGATGCCGGTGATTCCTCTACAGGTTGGGTTGGTCATGAAACCCGGTTCGTCTGAGCCGTGGACCCCTTACCGTATGACGGAAGCCTTCTTCCAGGCCGGCATTCCTCGTGAATCGATCTCGCTGTATCCCGGCAAGACTGATGTTGGTGGCGCGGTAATGGAACATTGCCAGCGATCGATGATTTTTGGCAGCCAGGCCACCATCGACAAATACGCTGGAAACCCCAAGGTTCAGGTGCATGGCCCCGGGTTCTCAAAGATCCTGTTCGGTGAGGATGAAGTCGATAACTGGGAGCAGCACATCGATCTGATGGTCGACAGCGTGGTGAAGAACAGCGGCCGCGGGTGTATCAACGCCTCGGCGATCTGGGCACCGCGTCATGGTCGGGAAATTGCGGATGCGATCGCTCGTCGCCTTGGGCCGATTGCTCCGCTGCCGATGACTGATCCGAATGCGATGCTCGCCGCCTTCACCATTCCTGGTGTCGCCGAATCGGTCAACAATCAGATCGATGAGGGGATCACCAGTGCCGGTGGTGCAGTGACCGAAGTGACCGAGAAGTACCGTGGTGGGCCGCGCCTGATCCAGCACGAACGCTGCGACTACTTGCGTCCCACTGTGCTGCATAGCACTTCGCCCGATCCGGAGATCTCGAAGGCCGAATACATGTATCCCTTTGTCGTGGTGGTCGATTGCCCGCAGAAGGACATGATCAAGCGGATTGGATCGACACTCGTCTGTACCGCCATCACAAAGGATCCGAAGTTCTCTCAGGAATTGCTCGATGCGACAAACATCGACCGGTTGAATATCGGGGCGGTGAGGACGGTGGGCCTCAATTGGCTGCAGCCGCATGAGGGCAACATCATCGACTTCCTGTATCGCAACCGGGCGTTCCAGAACAGCCCGCCGCCAGCACATTGACCGTCGGCCGTGTCTGACGAATACAAGCTCGAAGCGCAAGCGAGTGCATTTCCCTTGAATGAGAGGGCGGAATTCACTCGCTTGCGCTTCGAGCTTGTATTCTCGGTCACTCCGTAACCGGCGGGCTACGACACGTAGGGCTGCAAGTCTGTAGGAATCTGCTACAATAGGCGATTGCTCGACCACTGTTCCAGTGAATTTCAATGAACGACTGACCACAAGTAGTGGGCGGTCGTTCTCGGCAATCGTGTCCCAATCCACCACCTTGCCTGTTTCTAGACACCGGGATTTAGATATTCGACATTCCCCACCATGTCCCAGCTTCGCTATGAATTGATGCCTCTTGAATCGGGTGTCTTTGCGGAGTTATATCTGCCTAAAAAAGCCCATTATCAGGGGCTGCTGTACGAAACCCTGACGAATGGTTTCGACGTCGAGAACGTGCGAAAGCACCTGCGAGGCAAACGGAAGCAGATTCAGGCGTACCTCGGTGGGGCCGCGCAGTATTGGGAAATCACGGGGAAAAACAGTCCCTCGCCGGACCAGTTTCTCAATGAGAACTTCATCAAGAAATTCCCGGATCTGCTGTACGGTTACACGATGTACGAAGTCGACGGCGTTTTCCGTTCTCCGCACACGGGGCAAGTGGTCGAAGAGCGGACGCAGATTATCCGGTTGATGTTCATCTCCGATCTGGATCAGGTTTTCGCGGCACTTCCCTTCGTTGACGAATCCAATCGAGGGGCCGTCACCTTATTGGCGCGGTCGTATCTGCGGTCGACTCATTGGGATCGTGATCGGTTCCTGGAGGACCACAAGCTGTTTCCATCGGCGAGCGTCTTCGACGATAAAGAGGCCGCGGCCATCATCCATTTGACAGCCGACTGGGCACGTTCCATTGCCGTCTTTCTGTTTGGTTATGTCGTTCACGACATCTGTGAAGGCCTGCGGAAGCTGAACCAGAACGACGTGATTGCCCCGGAAGAAGAGATCTGGGAGACGATGTTCTGGAATCTGATCATCAATCGCATCCGCAGCGTGCCGTAGCATTGCGTGACGCTTCGTAGGACGGGTCTCCTGGCCCGTCCGAGCCCGTAATCATCGGCTTGAAACAGTTGCGCCCCTCGCGATTTTCGCGGAGCGCCGACTCACATCAACCAATAAAGTTCGAGTCTGTTTCAAGCTTTGAACTTTCGATTGGGTGCCAGGGCTGGGCCTCTTTCGAATCCCTGTCCGGTACAACACTGGCATCGCCAGTGGTACCCGAAATCCTGGATTTGATGCAGTAATAGGCCGTATTGATTGATGTGGGGCGGCGCTGCATTCGCTTACGCGGCGATCTCGCGATGATTCTTTTGCTGCGGGGCATTAGAATGTCACTTGCTCAGCTCAGGGGCCGCTGGACTGACATAGATCAATCAACCATCCCACGCTCTGGAGAGATCCTGATTGCCATGTTCAAAATCCATGTCGCCACCGAGCAACGTGAACAATTCGTTGAAATTACCGACCGCGTCCGCAAGATTGTCCAACGATCGCAGGTGCGTCACGGGGTGGTGACGGTGTATTCGCCTCATACCACAGCGGGTATTACCATCAATGAAAATGCCGATCCTGATGTCATTCATGACATGTTGCTGACGCTGAATCGATTGGTTCCACAAGACTCACCGGGTTTCCGTCATGCCGAGCGTAACAGCGATTCGCACGTCAAGGCGTCTATGATGGGATCCAGTTGCAATGTCATCGTGGAGGATGGAGAACTGGTCCTGGGGACGTGGCAGGGAGTCTACTTTTGCGAATTCGATGGGCCGCGGCAAAGGCTGGTCGTCGTGAAGGTCGTGGAGGAAGAAGAAGGCTTCATGGACGGAATTTAAGCCGGGCACCCGAATGGACTGCGTGTGTTGTAGCAGAACTCGCCAAGAGTTCTGGCCGCATTGATGACAGCTCCCCGAAGTCTTGGCGACTTCGGCTACGAGGATCAGTGTCAGGAAAATCGTCGCGTGAATCAGCAATTCATCATTGATGCCGCCGTCAGTCACATTCAACAGGTATTGGGCGGTGACAGTTCGGGCCACGACTGGTGGCACATCTATCGCGTCTGGCGGATGGCCGTCCGGCTGGCTGAAGGCGAGCAGGCTGATTTGTTTGTTGTGCAATTGGCCGCATTATTGCACGACATCGCCGATTGGAAGTTTCATGACGGCGATCTGACTGCAGGACCCCGGGCGGCTCGGACGTGGATGGAGTCACAGTCCGTCGATGCTGCCACAATCGACCATGTGTGCGCAATCATTGGTCAGTTGTCGTACAAAGGTGCGGGAGTCGCGACCGACATGCCCACGCTGGAAGGGCGAGTCGTCCAAGACGCGGACCGACTGGATGCGATCGGGGCGATCGGTATTGCCCGCGCGTTTGCCTATGGCGGGCACGCCGGTCGGATGCTGTACGATCCCACTGATCCACCCGAAATGCATGCGTCGGCGCAAGCCTATCGCAACAGCCGCGGAGCGACGATCAATCACTTTCACGAGAAGTTGCTGCTGTTGAAAGACCGCATGCAGACAGCCACCGGAAAGCAACTGGCGGCTCAGCGACATGAGTACATGGAGGGCTATCTGGCGGAGTTCCACGCGGAGTGGGAAGGCAACAGATAGAGAGCAGCACTTCGCGGGTTCGGCTACTCTGGTGCTGGGTCTTCCCTGACTTTCTCCACTGTGACATTCACCACAGTGCCAATCTTGACGTCGACTACTCCCAGCCAGGCGTTGACGCCAACCTTGTTGCCGTTCGACAGGTACGCGAGCGTCAGCGTTCGCTTATCTTCTGGGACAAGTCCCTTGATCAAGTTGCCAAAATTCCCCGGCAGTTTGAATTTATGGGATGCACCCGGTTTAAGCAGAACAAAGTCCTCTTTACCTGGATCGGGATGGCCTTTGGTATTCCTTCCCATGTTACCCCCGCCCCCTCGACTAAAGGAATACGTGAACCTCATAAAACAAGGAGATTTGGTCAACGTAAGCGGCTGCTTCGTAACATTCTTGATTTCGACCAATATGAAATGGTTCTCACTCACCGCTTTTGCTTGTAAAGGTTCAGGTTCTTCTGGCACTGTGCGATCGAGGTAAGTCTTAAGTTCTTGCGATGTCTTGATGTCTTTCGCCTTGGCCCAGGCGTCACGACTTTTCGCCACATCCAGCGGAAACCAGTGCTTAGTGATCTTAAGGAGTGCGGCTCGTGACTTAATTGCCGGCACATCATTCCAATCGTTGCCACTGAATCTGTCATCCTGGAGGAACTCAATGAGCACCGGCACCCCTGAAAGATCACTGCGTTCTTCGAACCGTTGAATCATCTGGCAGACCACATAGGTAGCTCGGCGATCCCCACCAGCCAATCCCCTGGCGGCGTTCACGATTGCATCCGTTGGCCCCGGTGTCTTGTACTTGGCCATGATACCCAAGGCGATGGCTCGAACGATGGGATCTTCGTCGTTCAGCTGGGCGAGCATGAAGTCGGCGGACGAATCTTCTGTAAGGTGCCCGTAAACGGCGATTGCCAGCTGACGAATTTTCTTGTTTTTTGATTCTGTGACTAGAGCCCGCACTTGGTCGGCGTGTTGCCTCAGGATTGGGCCGTTCACAGGTTGCCGAAACCAAAAATTCATGGTCCAGGGCCAGGGTGCGTCACCCCCCGCAATGAATTCGAGCGTTCGCCGTGGCACAATCTCGTCGGCAGATTGAAACAGTCCGGGCAGGTGGGCAGAAATGTCTTTCTCCTGCAACGCCTTGAAGAATGGCTCCAGCACCAGAGGTTGTGCACATCGGTAATCGTCGAAACACAGCGACTCCGACGCATCAACCTGGCTGCGCCTGGCTTTGAGAAACCAGAGATTCTCCAGTGTGGCATCCGTTTCCTCATCTGCCTGATCTGGCTTGAGTCTTCGTACGACAGAATTCCTGGTGTGCCATTCAGTCCTGTCAGCCACGAAGATTATGTGCTTGCCCGGCTTGAT
>JAQGHS010000289.1 GCA_028291605.1 Planctomycetaceae bacterium
CAATCATCGTGAATGTCGGGGGGCAGAAGTCTCAAGCAGGGGTGGTGGGACTCTCCACAGAAACAGGCAAAGAGCTGTGGAAGTCAGTGCCTGATACGGCCAGCTATTCCTCGCCGGTCGCGGTGACAGTGGATGGAACGCGGCATATCCTGTGCATTACGCGATTGAAGCTGGTGTCGCTCGATCCAACCAACGGTAAGGTCCGATTCGAATTTCCGTTTGGAAAACGTGGTCCGACCGTCAACGGGGCCAACCCTGTGGTCGTCAAGGATTCTGTCCTGGCAACGGCCAGCTACGGCATCGGTTCGACCTTTGCGAAGATCGCCAAGGATCACGCTGATCCACTGTGGGATGGTGACGAAATCCTGTCGAGCCAGTACACCACGTCGGTCCTGCAAGGTGCCTATCTCTACGGAATCGACGGCCGCCAGGACCAGGGAACAGCCAGCTTGAAGTGCTTCGATCCGGTGACTCGCAAAGTGGCTTGGACGAAAGACGACTTCGGAATGGCGACTTTGATCCTCGCGGATAACAAGCTGGTCTGCATGAAAACCGATGGGACCCTGACGTTGGTTGCTGCGAGTCCCAAAGCGTACGAAGAACTGGCAACAGCCAAGCTGTTCAATAGCACGTGCCGTGGGTTACCGGCGTTAGCCAATGGGCTGCTTTATGTGCGTGATACCCAAACTCTGAAGTGCTTTGATTTGCGCCCGTAGGATAGGCATCCTGCCTGTCCGTTGTCCCCATAAGGGACAAACCGGATGTCCGTTCACCGTGCTGTTGTAGTACCGATTGCTCACCCTGGTTGAGCAGAATTGTCGCTGCGTGACGGACAGGCAGGATGCCTATCCTACGGTTTTTTGCTTCCGCTTATTCTGCAAGCCAGGCCAATCGTTTTCCGGATGCAGGCGACTCCCCAGAATCAATCCGACCCAACTGCCGAAAAACGTCAAGACAACTGCTTGAACGGGTGCGATCAGGATGGCCGTAAAAACAAGATTGGCGCCATCTGCCGTCGCTCTGACTTTTTCGATCTCAGTCACGGCAGTGCGGTTTCGAATTTCCCATTTCTTTTGGACCGCGAGATTCCCCAGTTGATAGGTTGCAATCAGTGATCCCACGACGGCAACCATGAAGATTTTCTGGTCATAGATCAAACCTGCGACAACCATGAGCACCACGGGGACAATCACTGAAAGGTAGAAATACTCGTTCAGAGAACCATCTTGCATGGGGGATGCCTCGTCCAAGATTGTGGCATGTCGCTAACATCCATCAGGCTTACGCCGGACGCTCGCCTACCTGCCGATGTACTTCACCCAACTGACCTGCGTAATCAACTGATTCAACGCCGCAAATGAAATCGCCGCATTGGTGGCAAAGCGTGGGGAATCGTTGCTCGGGAACGTCGCCAGCGACGCATCGCCCACCAGGAACACGTTGAAATCTTTCGACAGATTTTCGTAGCCCGCGGTCGTTCGGCAGTAGCACATGTCGGTGGCATATCCGGTCAATAGGACATGCCGGACCCCCTGCTCTTTCAGGAATTTCTTTAGGACCTCGTACCCTTCGGTGTCATAAATGACCACGTCGTCTGGAAAGTAGGTGATGTCACTGGTCACCGGGATAGGCAAGTTCCAAAAGCCGGCGTTGTTGAACTTCGCACCGGCGTCGAGACCCGGGAACTGACGGAAATAATCGATCACCGGGGTCGCCTGCGAGAGCTGCAATTCGGCCCGCAACGGCTGGCCGCGGTATTCGAAGGACTTCAGCTTCTGTGTCAGTTCGGTGGCCCCGACCCGGCGATCATCAGCGGTGGGACGTCCATGTGCGGAGCGATAGATTTTCTTGCGGATCGGATCTTCGCCTCCCGGGAGACTGAAGAGGACATCATGGACCTTGCCGCGAAGTGATTTCAGGAAGGGATCGATCACCGTACGAGTATGTCGGGCGGCCAGATGATTCTTGTCTGGCGTACAAAAATCACAGACCCCAGCCGGTTCAGGAGTCGTCCAGCCCTGGCCATCATCAATGCCCCACGGATGGACCATGATGACGGCAGTCTCGGCCGCGCGCAGGCGATTCGGCATTTCGATGATGCCCCGCGCGTTGTAAGAAAATCGCCAGGCCCGGACTTCCAGGTCGGCGCCGGCATCATCCACCAGCACCGGCGCCTCGTATCGCACGAGCTCCCGGATGGGCTCGATGAATTCGGGGTGATCGGCGAGCAACGGCGGCGGATTCTCCAGGCGTTGCAAACGATTCGCATAGGGGCGAGTGGGAACGGGACTGGCTCCGGCACCCTGGAGCACGCGATCTGGTTGATCGACGAGTCCGGCCAGCACGGCAAGTCCGTACGCGAGGCCGCAGCACCACACTTGGCGGGGAATTTCTTTGAGCATGAGGCTTCTCTCCCGGTCAGAGCAATTGAACTGTCAGGTTCGAAAGACGTTGTGCTGCGAGCCGCTGTAGCCTGACTCCCTGAGTCGGGACGATTATAACGGGAAGCACCCGACTCGGAGAGTCAGGCTACAGACTCGAAATACTTGCCCGACTCTGGAGAGTCAGGCTATATGTCCGATAGACTACCACCAATCACATTCCACACTGACCACGAGGCTGACTCCATGGGTGATCTGAGCGTCCAACGGTTAACAAAAACCTTCTCCACCGAAGGTGGCTCGCTGGAGATCCTGCGCGATGT
Organism: Planctomycetaceae bacterium; assembly: GCA_028291605.1. GTDB lineage: Bacteria > Planctomycetota > Planctomycetia > Planctomycetales > Planctomycetaceae > JAKFVC01. The sequence goes on from JAQGHS010000289.1 coordinate 2,705, forward strand.
CGAACTGCAGATGAACCGCGGCGATTCGCTCGCGATCACCGGGCCGTCAGGCTCCGGCAAAAGCACCCTGTTGTATATCCTCGGGACGCTCGACCGGCCGACGTCAGGTAATGTGCGGATTCAGGGGCAGGATCCCTTCACGTTGACTCCCGAACCATTGGCTCTGTTTCGCAACCGGCATGTGGGATTTGTGTTTCAAGACCATCACCTCTTGCCGCAATGCAACGTGCTGGAGAATGTGCTGATCCCCGCACTGGCCGGTTCCGGGGCGGGTGCGGTCGAAGAGGAACGGGCCAGAAAGCTGCTCGACCGAGTCGGCATGGGGAGCCGGTTGACTCATCGCCCCGCGCAACTGTCCGGCGGCGAGCGACAACGTGTGGCCCTGTGTCGCGCGCTGATCAATCAGCCGTTGCTGTTACTGGCCGATGAACCGACCGGGAACCTGGACCAGGTGACCGCCGAATCGGTGGGCAAATTGCTGCTGGAGCTCAATCAGGAGTTGCAGACACTGCTGATTGTCGTCACGCACAGCCTGGATTTGGCGGGGAAATTTCCACGGCGTGTGGAATTGAAACAAGGGGCACTGGTCGAGAGGGCGTAGCACTCTGTAGCCTGACTCTCTGAGTCAGGTTCTCTTCGCAATCGAAAGACACCCGACTCAGAGAGTCAGGCTACAGCAGAAGATTACGGTTGCGGATTTTGCAACTGGGCGATGGGGTCAGGCGACGAACCACACCGTTTCACCAACGTGATTTCATTGCCCTTGTCGTTGTACCGAACTTCGTCCATGAACGTGCG
>JAQGHS010000335.1 GCA_028291605.1 Planctomycetaceae bacterium
ATCCGCGGCGACTTCAAACCGATCACGACCAATGTGCCCGGCATCGAGATCTGCGAGCACATGCCCCGCCAGGCGGCCATCGCCGACAAACTCACTATTGTTCGCAATATGAAGTTCACCGGCGACAATCACTCCGGCGAGCAACTGACCACCGGTTTGCGGTCGGCAGATAATACTGTTCTGCAACGGCCCGCACAGGGGGCCATCGTCAGCTATCTGCGAGAGAAACAGCGGGGGGGACCCACACAGGTGCCGGCCTTCGTGACGCTCAGCCCGCCCATGCGGGACGGCCCGGTCTTCCGCGATGAGTTCGGGCCTCTGTATGCGGGCGCCGGGCATCGCGCGTTCAATCCCACCGGCCCGGCCCTCGATGATATGGGTCTGCCACCCGGCATGACGCGCGAGCGGCTCGGGAACCGCCAGGAGCTGCTGCACGCCTTCGACACGCGGCGCCGCCTCCTGGATCACCGGGGCGAGCTGGCCGCCATGGATCGGTTTAACGCGCAGGCGTTTGAATTGCTGGCCTCCTCGAAGACCCGCACGGCCCTGGACATCAGCCAGGAACCAGACAGCGTCCGTGAGAAATACGGCATCCGCGGGCCCCATGCCGAGCGGGCTGCTCGCTGGCTCCAGGCGCGCCGGCTGGTCGAAGCGGGGGTGCCGGTGGTGAACTTTCGCGCGGCCGGACAGGAAGACTGGGATACGCATACCGGCAACTTCTCGGGCTTGCGCCAGTCGCTGCTGCCGACGCTGGACCAAGGACTGTCGGCCCTGGTCAGCGACCTGCATGAGCGGGGTCTCGACAAGGACGTGGCGGTGGTGGTCTGGGGCGAGATGGGCCGCACCCCCAAGGTCTCGAAGGACCGTGCCGGAGGGGGCCGCGATCACTGGCATGACTCGAGTTTCGCCGTGCTCGCAGGGGGCGGCTGGCCGACGGGGCAGGTGATCGGCAGGACCGATGCCTGGGCTTCGGCGGCGATCGACACGCCGTACACGCCGACGAATGTGCTGGCGACTCTCTATCGTCACCTGGGCATCGATGCGACCACGACACTCACGGATTTCGCGGGCCGGCCCCTGCCGCTCCTCGACGACTGCACGCCCATCAAGGAACTGCTGTGATGCTGGATAGGTGAAAACAAAGGTGCCAGGAACCAAATACAGGTATTTGGTTCCTGGCACCTTTGTTTTGGGCGATTTCCCCGCGCTGTCCGGAGGGTCCGATGAAACTTGTGATCGCTTGCCTGACCGTAGTTGCCCTGGCCGGGGCGCTCCATGCCCAGGCCGAAGACCCGCCAGCGAAGTCGCTGGCCATCACCGGCGTCACCGTCATCGACGCCACTGGGGCGCCGGCCCAGCCGGACATCACGGTCATCATCTTCGGCAACCGGATCATTGCGATGGGCGAGGTCGGGGTGCCCGCGGGGGCCCAGGTCGTGGACGGCAAGGGGAAGTATCTCATCCCCGGCCTGTGGGATATGCACGTGCACACCGTCAGCCCGTCCTTCCTGCAGCTCTACCTGGCCAACGGCGTCACCGGCGTCCGCGACATGCATGCCATGGATCCCGACGCCACCTTCGGCCTGCGGAAGCAGGTCCAGGAGGGTAAACAGCCCGGCCCGCGCATCGTCGTCGCCGGGCCGCTTGTGGACGGGCCCAATCCCTTCGTGCCCGGATCGCTCGTCGCCGCCGACGCCGCGGAAGGGCGCGCGGCCGTCCGCAAGCTGAAGAAGATGGGGGCGGACTTCGTCAAGGTCTACACGAAACTGCCCCGCGAGGCGTACCTGTCGATCGCCGACGAGGCGAAGCTGCAGGGCCTCCCCTTCGTCGGCCACATCCCCGAGTCGGTCAGCGCCGCCGAGGCGTCCGACCTGGGCCAGAAGAGCATCGAGCACCTCACCGGGGTTGAGCTGGCCAGCTCGGACAAGGAGGACGAGCTGCGCCGCGAGGCGGTCGCGGCCCTAGTGGACAACCAGGCGGCTATGGAGCTGCTGGGGCGCATCGGCGCCCGGGCCGCGGACAGCGTCAGCGACACGAAGGCCCGCGCCCTCTATGCTCGCTTCGTCCGCAATGGCACCTGGCATGTCCCCACCCTGACCGTCCTGCACTCCCTGGTCAGCCTGGACGACCCGAAATTCACCGCTGACCCGCGCGTCAAATACATGCCCCCGTCCTTAAGCTCGTACTGGACGCTGATCAAACTGCCGCCGGAGACGGCCGCCGGGCTGAAGCTCAGATACAAGCGGACGACGGGTCTGGTCCGGGCGATGCACCAGGCCGGCGTACCATTCCTGGCCGGCACCGACACGCCCGGCGTGCCGTACGTCTTCCCTGGCTTCAGCCTGCACAACGAACTGGCCCTGCTCGTCGTCGAGTGCGGCTTCACGCCCCTGGAGGCGCTCCAGGCTGCCACCCGCAACCCGGCGCGGTTTTTTGGCCGGGAGAAGGACCTGGGCACCGTCGAGCCGGGCAAACTGGCCGACCTGGTCCTGCTCGACGCCGACCCTCTGGCCGACATCCATAACACCACGAAGATCGCCGCCGTCGTCGCCAACGGCCGGCTGCTGTCGCGCCCGGAACTAGACCGGATGCTGGCGGACGTCGAGGCCTCCAACAGGAAGAAGTGAGGGCAGGGGGAAGCGAGCAGCGGAGCGTGCCAACTCGCGAAGGAATTCAATTGGGGTCACGCATCGAGTAGTCATAACTCGGGACCCACGTGCTCCTGGGCTTAGTCGCTGGTATCACGAACGACTCATGGCGACTCTTCCACCAGGCTTGCCACGCTGTTTGAGTGGCCTCTTCGAAAATCGTTCCCGTGCGGTCTCGGCCAATGGGCTGCGCCGTCAGGTAGGTCAACGCATAGGTGAAACAAATATGTTTATTTCGCAGAGCGTAGTATTCGTCATCCCCGTAGCCTGACGGTAACTCCCGATACACCTGTTTCGGATAAGCGGCGATCAAGATGGGAATGGTCTCCCTGGTCCCGATCGCACCCAAAATCACGGCCACCTCATTGCAGATGGTTTGGTCCTGAAGACGGTTTTCCAGAGCCACACGCGCAGGCTCACCCAGTCGAATCAACTCAATCATCGGCGGAGTGAACACGAGAAGTTCTCCTCCGGGAATAGCTCTCGTCCAGCCACGAACTTTATTCTCCTCGCGAGATAGCTCAGCGATCAACCGAGTCACACGCCTGTCAAGTTCCGCTTTTCTGAGAAGTTCTGTGGCATCACCGGCAGCGGAGAGGTGCCTGCCAGTCATCTTAAGAGACTTGGTGCGATCAGAGACTCGAATTTCTGGTCCGGGCTCCGCTAAGAGAAGGGAACCTAGCAGCCCTATCGCCAACACCAGTACCGCCAATACCGCACGGTGCGCGTGGACGGAGCAATCGAAATCCATCAGTCACCTGTCTTAAACGTGAGGTCCACAAAGCACGACCGTTGTCACGTCAACTCAAAACGCGAGGCGGCCCGGGGCAATGAAAGTCGTTGATCGCTCCGCGATCGTAACGCATCCGCAGTGGCGAGCGTCGAAGGTGCGCACACGGCTGATCTGGCTGGAGGGTCGATGCAGCGACCGCGTTTCGATCACGGAGTGATCAACGACTATCTTTAGAGCGAGCCAGCCATGCAGGTCAGCCTGAATGTGGTACTGTTTATAAACTCACGCCTGCGGTCGGCGACTGCGCGAGACTCCATTTCTCGTCAGCCCCAAACGTCAGGTAGAGTATGGAGTTGACATTTGACGGATCATATCCCGTGATGTCGATCGTGGTTGTCGTCGCGGCAATTTTCTGCTTCTCTCGCTCACCCTTCCACCAAGTGATTGAGATTCTGGCAGGGATCTCTTGCTTCTTCCAGTTTGCCTGTGCGACTGCGTTAGGCACCAGAACACCTACGGGCGGTTCGAGTCGAAACCCATCCATCTTGTCGACATAAATCGTCTCTTTCGAAAGGTTGATAGAAGAGAAAATGGTAAATGTCGCACGTGGTCGCGGAGCGCTGTTCGCGTCCGGCCGCGGTTGAGAATCGCATCCGACCAGGCAAATCCCCAGCAGCAGAAAGTGATGTGGCCTGAACCAGGATAGAAACGAAGACACGGCGTACTCCTTCAAAGCAGGTCGATCCATAAACTCAGCGACTTGGCGACCATGATAACAGGCCGCCAGCCTGTCTGACTTTGTGAGCGGAATGGCTCTAGCCACCGGTTCTGCAGATCGATGTCCCTTGCAGAACCGGCGGCTAGCGCCGTGCCGCTCACGGGTTCAGTGTGTGGGCCAGGCCTTCAACTTGCATTGCGCCGCAGACCCACATTTCCGCCTTCGATTCCTAAATGAATGGAGCCTACATCGTCGGGCTGACCCACTCGTCTTCACAGCGGCAATAAACCACCAGCCGTAGATCTGACATGCGATCCGGAACTGGCACGACTATGTATTCTTCGTTCAGACTCCAGTCATCCGAGTAGTCGGCGATGGCTTCCGTTGCGGCGATGGAGGCTGCGGCCAGTTCTGAGTCGCTGGGTTGTCGAGCAAATACAAATCGAAGGGTTATGAATCGCCGCTCAGGATCGATATCCCCCGAGACGCTCCGTAGTTCCGGCGTGACGTGAGTCAGCAATGCCCGCTGCAGGCTGAGCCTAAGTCGGACGTCATCTTCGATGCTCATCGGAACAACTGCCTAACGCCCAGGCTCACCCGCGTGTCCGCACTGGCGACATGATATCCCAAATCCGTACCGCGGCACACGTCGGGTTGAACCGCCTGGCGGCTCAGCCTCTATTCATTTCCCCACGGATCGTACATTCCGGGAAGAGGGATGCCGTGCAGGCGGAGATAAACGCACAGAATCGCGCGGTGGTGGATCACGTGGTTGAGGACATAGGTCCGAATCATCTCCCCCCGTGGCAGGGTGAGGAACGGCTTTCCCGCCTGCAGCAGCGACCACTGCTGCGCCAACGCCTCGTCCTTCACCGTCGCCAGCGCTTGCCGGGCGGCGGCGACGTTCCGGTCGAAGAGCTCGACGATCTCCAGACAAGTCGTCCGCTGGGGCGACTGGTAGGGCGGCCCGCCGGGCGGAGCGATATCCCAGGCGGGCGTGGTGAGAATGCCCTCGACCCAGCCCAGAATTTCCGCGAGATGATTGGCGTTCCAACCGATCGTGTTGGACTGGGGATGAGCCCGCCAGCCCAGCTTGTCGTCAGGAACGCGTTCCAGCACCTTGCGCGTCTTGGCCATCTCCTGGTCGAACTCGGGCAAAATCGTTTCGGAGTAGTTCATGAGATTCTCATTGAGGATGTGCGGACTGGTTCTCGCGTGTCGAGCCCGGCGACTCCAGCGTCGGCGGATAGTCATGCAGGCAGAGCCGGACAAATAACTCCTCAGCGACGATGCGAGACGCCGGCTCGAACTCATCCTTGGCGAGCAGGCCGGCATCGACCAATACGTCCACACCGAGACCGGCGATCTTGGCGCACCACTCACGGGTGCGGGCGGCAAACTCGTCGGTCCATGGCTCTGTCATCCGGTACGCCCTCTGTGGCCTAATGCCCAAGTTATCATAACCCGCGTTGTGCCGCGCGAGCGAGATTGATTACACCCCTACCTGCGCTTAAGAACCAGGGACACATTGGCAACCGGGCTGGCTAAAGTCAGATTCAGTTTGCTGTCGTTGTCTTTGAAATTCACGTTCCAGGTGATCGTTTCCGTTTTGCGGACAAACGGCAACGGTGACATGCCCCTCATCAGAGTCACTTGATAGCTGTGATGATAGTTCAACTCGCCGTATCTCACGGACCATCGACTATGAGGCGCCGCTTTGCCGTCGAAGAGTAGCGTCTTATCGTGTGCGAAAGTGATTTGGCGCAGTTTCGAAGGAGGCTGGGCGAGCACGATATCCCAGCTCCCCACGAACCGCTTCTCGGCTGCGGAGTCTGCGTATCGATTGCGAACCCGAACGAAAACTCCGCAGAACACTACAGAAATCACCAGCGCGGAGATCAGCAAGGAACGTTTCATGATGTCTGCCGATTGGATTGCCTGACGCCCAGGTTGGAGCAGTTACACTTAATGTTTACGCATCGCGAAATGCGTTGGAGAGTGTGAGGGTGCGAGAGTAACGGAGTAAGAGGGCCGGAATTCGATCGGACTCTTCTTTACTCTCATACCCTCACACACTGGTACCCTCATACTTTCAGTCGGCGCAAACCTTTTGTTAAAGCGCTATAGCTGGAGTCTATCGAGGGGTAGAGTCGTGCCTGGCTCGCTGTTCGAGCATCGCGTCTGCCAGGGAGTAGGCACCTTGTGCGTATTCATGTTGTTCGACTTGGCTGGCAGTTTGGAATTGCTTGATGTTGCTGGCGAGTAAGCCTTGTAGAGCCATCCCTGCAAACCAGTCGCGCAACGAAATGTCAGAAGGTTGCGTCATGTGTCCCCTTTGTCCTGTTGAAGCCTAACGCCCAGATTAACCCGCGTTTTGCCGCGCGAGCGATATTGACTACACCCCAAACCCGCCCGTGGCACATGTCGGGTGGAACCGCTTGGCACGCATATTCGCAATTCGAACTCAGTAATGTGGAAACCGCGGCCTGACCTCTGATCTCCCCGTTCACTTTGCAGATTCAGCATCCCCTGTTTCGCTGGCATCGCGAGGAGATCGCCAGCTGGTAACCATACCCAACGCAAATATTAAAGATACTGTGCAGCAAAATAGACCGATCCATAAGGGTTTTTCCTCGTGTTCAGTCAGATAGACCAATTGCGAGGGATCACCAGAGTAATGGAATCGTACGTTCTCTGGAACCTTGTTCTGGAGATAGCGTTGAGCGCGTGCATGAACGACTGCATTGGATTCAAGGATCTTGATCGTAAAATTAACGCGCGGCACCCCCCATTCGTGCATTGGGGTACGGGCAATGACCTTTCCTTCGACAACAGGAGAACCGGACATCATGAGCCGTGGAACATAAGAAACGAGCTCAGCCGTACCAAATACGAACGATACCAGAACAAATACAATCAGCTGGGGGTTGGCTTGCATGCTATTTCAAACTGACGAGCGCCCAGGTTATGCATAACCCGCGTTGTGCGACGCGAGCGATATTAATTACACCCCAAACCCGCTCGCGGCACAATGTCGGGTTGAACCACTTGCTAGGCCATTTGTGCCGGGCACGTCCGACAGCGAAATTCTGCAGTTTGCGCAAGGATGAAGCCGCCCAGCCCACAGGAGCCCCAGACTCTGTAACCCACGACACCCGACTTGGTCAATTGCAGCGATAGGTCAGCGAGATCCGCGAAATCGGATATCGGCCAGCCGTAATTCTTGCGACTGACAAATAGATCACCCCAGACCTCCACAATCCAGCTAGCGTCCACCTGCTCGATATCAAACAGAATGCTGGGGGCCACAAGGTCGTCAAAGTGGTGCGCCACCACGCCGAGGAATCGCAGGTCGATAAAAGGATACGGACCAGCCCCGTCTCGATACTGCGTGTGAAGGACAAGGACCTGTTCTTCCAATTGAACGTTCAGCGCATAAACAAAATTGTCGTGAACGTTCGGATGTTCCAGTTGACTGTCCGCGCCAAACTGGCATGATTGCCAAGCATCAGGTTCGGTCACAGACGCGTCTCCGTCGACTATCGCTCAGGTTAGAGCGTGTCTTCAAATCTAAATAGCCTTGCGTGAAGTTGGGACAAGGCTCGTGCCACTGTTTCATGACCGTACTCGGTCATTAAGCAGTGCTCCCCAGCGACCATCCGCAAAT
>JAQGHS010000340.1 GCA_028291605.1 Planctomycetaceae bacterium
AGTTTTGGCCGTCAGAAGAGGGTGGAGCGGTTTTTCCACGACGACGTGAGCCAGCCCATTCTCGGTCGTCACGACCGTGAGCCGACCGTCACTGAGGATCAAACTCATCAGGACTTGGGCATTCCGAGTCGCCAACTGTAATTCCCAAATGCTGCCGGGGGCCTCGGCGGCAAGAATGTCGCATTCGAACATCAACTTGTGATAGGGACGTCGAAAGATTGCGGACGAGGGTTCGGTCCCCGGGGCTCGCATGGACTGTGAAGTAAACTTCCAGCCCGTCGACTCCCAGAGTTCGGGCGAGAAGGGATTCTCCCAACTGGAGGGAGACGAATCGGATGCGTCGATGGCGATCTGGGGCGCTGCGAGCAACTTTTTTGTCGCCTTGAACCGCGGATCGGCAACAGCATGTTGTAATGCGGGGGCTCGTCCAGGTGGAGCATTCTTTCCCGGGGCGCCAGCACTGAGTCCACCAACTGGAGGCACCGCGGCAGCGGGAGATGTACCGACCAGCCGGGGCATGATGCTCGAGGAAAATGCGATCAACGTGCCCAGCAGAGCCAGGCAGATCAATGGGACTAGGATCTCGCCGCGTGACATGATACTGGATGTATCGCTCCCAAAAAGTGTTGCCTGTGCCGCAACCACTACTGTGGACTGCCCTTAAATCGCTCCGATTAGCTTGGTGACAATTGCGCCGAATGTCAAAGTGTGCGGCCAGTTTCTATTCCCCGATCGTAGCGTTTTGGCAAAAACAGCGGGAGTTCCCTTGAAGTATACCCCGCAATCTGACACTCTAATGAGAGTCAGATTGCCAATTGATCCGCCTAAGTTCGACTCGGGGCGCGAGTCAGACTGACTTCCATACCGTTGATTTCACCACTGGGGCAATCCCACCCTGATGACAATTCTGATACTCATTGCCGTCGCGTTGCTAGCGTTTGCCAATGGGGCCAACGACAACTTTAAGGGTGTCGCCACACTGTTCGGCAGCGGCACGACGAATTACCGTCGCGCCCTGATCTGGGCCAATGTGACCACCCTGATCGGGTCGGTGGTCGCCGTCTTTTTCGCAGAGCAACTGCTCAAGAAATTCAGCGGCCGGGGGCTGGTCTCGACAACGCTGGCTGCCAATCCTGTGTTCGCTGCATCGGTGGCGGTGGGGGCCGGCTCGACCGTGTTGCTGGCGACTCGGCTGGGGCTGCCGATTTCGACCACTCACGGATTGATCGGAGCCATCATTGGTTCAGGCCTGGTGGCTGGGGAATTCGTCAATTGGAATAAACTGGCGGCGGACTTTTTCGTACCGTTACTGTTCAGCCCATTGCTGGCGGCAACCGCGACAGTGGTCGTGTATTGGCTGCTGCACCGGACCCGACAACGTTTTGGGATCTGCCAGGAAACGTGCTTCTGCGTGGGAACGGAAATCATTGAGGTTGTGCCCAACCGGTTGCATTCGGCAATCGCGGCGACTCGTGTCGAGGAATTAACACTGAGCGTCGGGAATATCGTGAGCTGCCGATCTCGATATCTGGGACAAGCGTGGGGCATCGAAGTCGGTCGTGTGCTGGAAGCTCTGCACTTCCTGTCCGCGGGCCTGGTCGGATTTGCCCGAGGCTTCAATGACACCCCCAAGATGGCCGCCTTGTTGCTGGTCGTGCCGTTTGTCCCGCCCAAGCTGTGCGGACTGCTGGTCGGGTTCGCCATCCTGATCGGCGGCTGGCTGGCCGCTCGGCGAGTGGCGGAGATTGTCAGTCATAAGATTGCGCCGATGAATGACGGGCAAGGTTTCACGGCCAATGCCGTCACCAGTTCCATTGTGATTGCGGCCAGCTATTTCGGCCTGCCCGTATCAACGACCCACGTGAGTTGCGGATCGTTGATGGGAATCGGAGCCGTTTCCGGCGAAGGGAACTGGCGCATGATCCTGCGAATTCTGGGAGCCTGGGGGATCACGCTGCCTGTCGGTGCCGTCTTAGGGGCACTGGCGATGTTCGTGTGCAAGGTGATCTCGGTTGGCTAGCAAGTGGATATGCTGAATACTCGCACGAAGCATGGGTTTTGAAGCTGCGCCGATATCAATGCACAAGCACTCGCAGTCGCTTGAAATCAGGCTGAATTCCGAACCTGAAGGGTTCGCAGAGAGTAGCCGGTGGTTGAGGAGCGGAGCGACGACACCACCGGTCAGATCGAAATCTAGATCGCATCCTGGAGGGATGACAGAGGGAATTACCTTGAAATAACTTATGCAGCGAAGCATCTTCGATCCATACAGGATCGAGGGAGATAGAAGGGGACATTCTCCGGTGGTGTAGTCGCTCCGCTCCTCAACCACCGGCTACTCTCTATCATCCCTCCGGGATGCAATTCATCCTGAATCTGGAACCCACGGCTGCTATCGGCGTTGATACCGACGCCAGCAGCGTCAGCCACGGGTCCCCTCCCGGGGTTACCCCGCCCGTCTCGCGCATTTGTTTCATTAGCATCTCCGATGCTCAAAGAACGCCAACACCCGGCTTCTCAGGTAGAGAAACCGGGTGTTGGGATAGGGGACCATTCAACTCATTTGAACGGGCCGGGTAGCGCTCTCCTTAGCGCCGTTTCGCGGCGACTCTTAGCGGTGATAACCGAGGTCGCGAACGACTTCGAGAACTTCGCTCCAAGTCGGGAACATCCGGCCGCTGCGACGCTTATAGTCGTCCATGGCCTTCATGAATTCCACTTCGTCACCGGTATAATCCCGTTCGCAAGTCGTCGGATCAATCTGTCGACGGCGTTCCACCTTGACTCGCCGTTCACCGATCACCCGTCGCTCTTCGCCAACGAAATCCACCTTCGCTTCTGGCTTGCGGCGTTCGACGACCGCTCGTCGATCTTTGCCGCGTTGTTCAACTGTCGCGGTTGATTCCATGCCCTCAATCGCTTTCATCAAATTTTGACCCTTTATGCCCGTTGTCTCACTCACCATGTTGGGGAACACTCCGCCCCGCATGTTCCGCGGGGTCTTACGCACCCAACTCTAGCCCGAGTTTGAGTCGTCGGCGGAAAACGCAGTTGAGAAAGGATGAGCAATCCTCAGAGAATCTTAGGATCTGGCGAACATTCCCGATTAGCGGGTTTTCCCGACCGCGCTGACATTGCATCCACTAGCGGTCCTGCGGCGTTTGAGGATTTCGCGGCCGTGATGTTCGGCAGAATCGTTAAAGTTCGATGACGAGTTGCATCAGCCACCATTGATTTCACTCAAGTGTTGAAGCGGCCACGTGCGCGGATGCATGACACGACGTCATTCGAGAACAGCTCACCACAGGTAAACGTCTTGAATGTGCGCACAAAAACGCAGTAAAGGCGCTCCAATAAGTCGGATAGTTCCATTTGGAGTGGATGGAAACGCAGGGCGGACGATCTTGTCCGTCTCTTCGAGCTTTTCCCGTTTTTGAGTGCAGGCGACAGCGGAACTCTTACGAGATTCCGCTATACGGGATCCGCTATTCCTCTTCGTCATCCGGAGCCGGAAGCCGCGGCAAATCGGGCTGGATCCAGCGGAAGGTAGAGGCTTGGTCTGGATTCGAATTGGCTTGCGCGACGGCTTTTATGAACTGTCGCATCAGAACTAGCGACAGCACAATCACGACAACGGCGACGATCAATACGATCAATGTCAGCATACTCCCCGAAAAGACGAGAAGGTCCCAGACCTGCCTCGGCTGATAGATGAGTAACGGAACCAGAATGGCCAGGATGCTGACAGTTTGCAAACAACGCCGTCGGCCGACATAGGGGCTGAAATTGGTCCACCCGAATTGCGTTGCGATGATCGTTCCTGGAATCGCCAGTACAGAACACAGAAACCAACTCGCTAAGGCCGCGAAGACAAGCACGAACGGAGACAACACGATCGCGGCCAACGCATAGAGGATCGCCCACAGCAATCCACCACTCTGCCACCCCAGGTTAGCAGCAAAGGCGATGGCCCCGACGTACGCGAAGCCGGCAATCGCCTTCACTAGTCGGGCGAATGGACCATTGAGATTTGACGTCGACGAAATGAACACAACCCTGGACATCGGTTTTGGACTCCCTCAAAACCCGGTCCGAGTTAGAACGCGTATCAAAACTTGAGACCTGTCACTTGTCATCGATTAAGTAAGTGAGCTGAGTGAGCGAAGGTTTTTCTACCACGAATAGCTCGAATGACACGAATTTTCAAAACGCATCGCCGTTCGCTTGTAGGCAATTTTTAGAATTTCAATTCGTGTCATTTGTGTGATTCATGGTTCAAAATCTTCACGATCAACTGGACGTCTTGTTTGCCGTTCTCAGTTCTTTTTCATCTTGTCCGCCTCGGCCATTTTGGCCAGCCAGCGTTTCGGATCATCATTGAAGGCCGCCTGGCAACCGGAACAGCAAACCCAATAGGTCTTGCCGTTGTAGCTGACGGTAGACGTCCCCAGGCCTCCCGAAATAATGCACTTCTTCTCGCCATAATCTTCATCGCTGGCGGCGAAACTCGTCCCCAGCCGCTGAGTTCCCACGGTGTCGGCCAATTGGAAATTGCCGCTGCCGCGTTTACGAGACAGTTGCACGAGATAGCGATTATTCTCCTGTTGGTGCAACGCCACTTTCCACGCTTCGTCTCCTTCGGGCTCCGCTTCAGTCAGAACCAGCTTGTAGGTGCGTTGGGGCTTATTGTCGTCGCCGGTAAATTCATCTGGCTCGCTTTCAAATTTTCCCCTCAGCACATGCTGCACGCCTTCGGGATTCTTGACGGTGAATTGAAATACCTGATCTTGCGGCAGATAAGTGAGGCGGCCTTCGCGGATGTAGGGGCTCTTATCGGACTTCACGATGAGGGCCGGCTGCGCTCGGTTGGACCGGAAGTCCCAGATCCATTCGAGCTCTTCCACCGCACTGAATCCCTTGAACTTCTGATTCGTAGTGCCTCGCCACTTGCCGAGCATCACCTGCATGGGCTGCAGGGCATGGACGACCGATTCCATTTGTTCAGATTCAGTCCCCGCGGGTGTCGTCGCGGCAGTTGACGTCCCTGATTCCGAACCGAGAGTGACGGCCTCGAATTTGGGCTTCGGTTTGGCGGCTTCGGATCCTTCCTCAGTGGATGCGGACGCTGCCTCTTCGCTGGTTGACGAGGCGACCGGCTTGGCTTTCGCGGGCTGGCCTCCACCACATCCCAGCGCACACAGCGGCAAGACCAGGACTGACGCCAGAATGGAATAGCGGAAACGGAGGGAATCAAAAGTCGGCATGAGCTTCACCTGAATTGTCATTTCGAGAGCGGTCTCTCCAAATTATTACGAACAAGTAGCATATCACAACGCAAGTACGACACGAAAGCGGAGCTATGGCAGGATTAAGTCGGTCACCCAATTAACCGGAATCCCTCTCGGGAAGTTCGTCCAAAAGCACGTTCTGTGAGGCAATCGGCTCTAAAAATTGCCGCTTTAGTCATTGTTCAGCATGTCCTGCGGCAGATGCCTCGGGATTCTTCGTCGTAGGATAGGCATCCTGCCTGTGCATCACAAAGCGATGAGCCCAAAGTCTGCGCCGATCAATTGGCGATCGCAGGGCGAATGGACTTCGGGTTTGCCACTTGAGGTGACAAATGACAGGCAGGATGCCTATCCTACGACGAAGAATCCGGGGGCTTACGCCGCCCGGCTCGCCTGGTTACCCCTGATAGTCATATAAGGCGCGCTCATGAAAAATCTGCGTTCGAAATTGATGATCCGACTGCGAAATTGCAGCGTTGCGGCGCTCGTTATCGGGATCATCTGCGTGGCCCAATCCGTGCCGGCGATCGACGTTTTCGACCGTCATGATGCAGCAATTCTCAAGCAAATTGTCGAGGCGGGGACGTCCCAGACCGAGGTGACTCAAGCCCAGGTCGCCAAGCTGAAACCGCTCGCGAAGGACGTGGAAAGTGCCTGCCTGGTCGTGGAGACCAATGGGGGAAATCTCGCCAAAGTGCTCGTAAGCTGGGGCTTTCGCAAGCAACGAGACGCCGAAAAGCCCACCCCCGTGCTGATGCTGGACCGGTATGTCACTTACGAACAGGGCAAGGCCGACACGTCACTCGCCAATGGCGTCAACGTGATGATTTTTCCTGGATATAAGTTCGATTTTGATCTCGGTCAGATCGTACCAGACGGATTTGATGCCGACATCGAGTTCACCGACAAGGGGGCCATCAAGTGCCTGGATATCGTCAAACTGCACACCGTGAATGGATCGCAATTGCCAGCCACCGAAGAGGCTGCACCGGTGAAGAAGAAGGGGGAAATCATCAGCCCCGAGGATTTTTCGGGCATCTGGAACGTCGATGGTGACGGACGATTTATCGGTGAATGGGACCTCACTGTGAATGAAGAAGGGGTCGCCAGCGGCAAATTCCTGTCTGCGGAAACCAAGTCCAGCTACCCGATTGTGGGCCAAATCGGCGGCCTGCCGCATCAGATCAAGCTGCAAATCCAGTTCAACAACGCGATTCAAGTCGTTGAGGCGTACCTGTGGACCAAGGATAAGTCGAAACTGGCCGGGTCGTTTTCCCTTGCCGGGAGAAAATTCGGAATCAGCGGTGTCAGACAGGAAGCGAAAAAGTGAGAGCCGAAACAGCACGCGACTGATCCCACCTAACTGAATATCTGGAAGTGGTTTGAGATCATTTCGCTTGACGTGAATACATGCCTTCCTGTAACGTATGCAGGATCGTTGATTACAAATACGGCTGTGGCTGACGAAGTTGGTCCTGCAGGCCGATAAACAGTAAATGATAAACTAGGCAGCGTTCGCCGCTTTGGTCATATGAGGAGAGTCTGGACATGCTGACAATTCTGGGCAAAGCACATTCTCCCGCGCATGGGTTCTGTGACGGAGTTTCGCGCCGCAGCTTCCTCACTATTGGTGGTATGGCACTGGGTGGCATCGCCTTACCCGATGTACTGCGAGCGGATGCTCCGAAGAAAACGGGATATTCCCACAAGGCAATTATCAACGTTTACCTTCCGGGTGGTCCGTCGCACCTGGATATGTGGGACGTGAAAGGTAACGCCCCGAAAGAAGTTCGCGGCGAGTTTTCTCCCATCGCCACCAACGTCCCGGGAATTGAGATCTGCGAACTCTTCCCGCGCATGGCCCAGATGATGGATAAGTTTATTCCCGTCCGTTCCCTGTCCGACTCGGATGGTGCCCATGATGGCTACCAGTGTATGACGGGGCGTAAGAAGGGCTCGCGGCAACCTCCCGGCGGCTGGCCGTCAGCCGGGGCTTGGGTTTCGAAGATGCAGGGTGCTGCCAATCCCGCGGTGCCCCCGAATTTGGCTTTGATGTACGCCACCGGCAACCGCACGTGGGGCGAGCCTGGTGACGGCGGCTTTGTGGGAGTGGCTCACTCGCCATTTAATCTGCTCGGTCGCAAGGCCCGCAGCACCGCCGACAATATGATTCTGCAAGGGATTTCGCTTGAGCGATTGCAGGACCGAACCAAGCTGCGAACGTCGTTCGATACCTTCCGTCGCGATGCCGATACCAAGGGAGCGATGGATAGCATGGATGTTTATTCGCAGCAGGCGATGAGCATCCTCACCGATTCCAAGCTGGCCGAAGCCCTCGACCTGTCGAAGGAAGATCCGCGGATCGTGGCTCGCTACGGCAAGAGCGGCGAAGAATTCCAGCGCGATGGTGCTCCGCAGATGGTCGAGAATTTCTGCATTGCTCGCCGTCTGGTCGAAGCCGGTGCTCGGTTTGTCTCCATGAACTACAGCCGCTGGGACTGGCACGGCAGCGACGGGATGAACTATCCGAAGTCGCGCGAAGAGTTCCCGTTGCTCGATCAGGCCCTCTCCGCGTTGGTGACTGATTTGCACGAACGGGGTCTCGACCGTGATGTGTCGGTGGTCGTTTGGGGTGAATTCGGCCGGACTCCGAAGATCAACGAAAACAACAGCCGCGATCACTGGCCCCAGGCCAATGCCGCGATGCTCGCGGGTGGTGGAATGCGGACCGGACAGGTCGTCGGCAGTACCAATCGCTTGGGTGAGCATCCCCATGATCGTCCCGTCAAGTTCCAGGAAATCTTTGCCACGCTCTATAAGAAGGCCGGCATCGACTCCGAGAACATTCGCGTCTTCGACCAGTCCGGTGTGCCTCAGTATCTGGTCGATCAGGGCATCCAGCCGATCCACGAGATTATGTAATTAAGTAGGAAGTCATAGTGGGATTAGACGAACGAGTCATGGCTGTTCACGCGCTCGTTGCTCTTCCTGATCGATTACGAGCCGCGGGGTTTGATGTCGAGGTCACCGATGACTCGAATCCGGAGTTTCCGAATAATCCCATCACAGTGATTACATGCCGTCGCGGTCCAGATTCTCAGGTATTGTTCTGGTCTCACTACCCCGATGACTCCGGTGAATGTTCATTATATATCGCAAATGCTTGGGCTTGGATCAAATATATCCACAAACGACGTTCTATGCTGCAAGCGGACGTGACTTCGATTATCGAACAGTATGGTGGACGTAGCTCGTTGCCGGGTGACCCATCGGAAGAAGTTTGATTTGCCAACAGGAACCGATTCAATCTCTCCAGGCAAATTATTTGCAATGACGCTACCCGCGCATCTGCCCTCGACCGGAATTGATCCGAAATGGAATCGCCGGTACGAGGCCGGGGATACTCCATGGGACATGCGTATTCCGTCTCGTGAGTTGACCCGGGTTCTCGATGAGGGGCTCATCCGCGGCCACACCGCCTTCGAAATGGGATGTGGCACGGGAACCAATGCTGTATTTCTCGCGGGGCAGGGGCTCGCAGTCACCGCGATTGATGGTGCGCCGCTGGCGATTGAGCAAGCTCGTCAGCTGGCCGTTGAGCGACACGTCTCAGTCGAGTGGCTGCTAGGAGACGTTTGCCAGTTGCCCGATCTCGGTCGCACGTTTGATTTCGTATTCGACCGCGGCTGCTATCACTGCGTGCGGCAAGTGAATCTGACCGGATATCTCGATTCGCTGCGCCGTGTCACCCACTTGGGTTCGCAATATCTGGTACTCACAGGGAATGCCCATGAAACTCGTGAAGGGGGACCACCGCGCCTCCACGAGCACGAACTGCGAGCGGATTTCGAACCGCTGTTTCGAATCGACGATCTGCAACCGTTTCGCTTCGATGATCCAGATGGTCCGACAGGGCCGTTAGGATGGTCGTGTCTACTAACGCGATGTTAGATTGG
>JAQGHS010000343.1 GCA_028291605.1 Planctomycetaceae bacterium
AGGCCGGTCCCCTGGAAAACCCAATGATCGGAGGCCAGGACTTTATAAGGCGCTGACGTCATGATCCCGTCGTAGGTGAAGACCACTCCCAACAGGTTGGCCTCGGATTCGACACGCGTGTGAAATCGACTCTCCAGCCCACGCTGGATGCGGATCCGCTCGTCACCATTTCGCACGATCATCCGGTGTTGATCGAGAAACTCGACTTCGCAATTCAGGCCATTTCCGCCGAGATACAGCAATTTACCACCGCGGTTGTGAACCCAGTCCTTGAGCTTATAGTACATGGTCCGCGACCAATACTCGGGATGCGGCCCCAGGATCAGCACCTTGTATTGATCGAGGTCCAAGGTCCCGTCGTGCAACTGGGTTTCGGAGTAAACATCATGCGCGAATTTCTCTCGCTCCAACCAGCCCAGTAGCCGCCATTCCGCCGGCGCGAGGTGGCAGGCGGTCCGCCCTTCAATCGGGTTGGTCACCACTTCATTCTCAGGGACCAGATTGATCGTTTCCGGTCGCTCGAAGGAGAGTGGATCGTAATGATCAGTGTTGTAATTGATGTATTCCGCGTCGGTGTAGCGATGCAATTCCTGCCGAGCATTCACGGTCGGCGTGGAGGGCAAATGATCGGCCTGGATGTAGTTGCTGCGGCCTCCGAAGGCGTTGTACGCATTCCAATTGATGTTGCTCATCAGGACCGCGGTCGGGGCCGTCGGCTGAACTGGGGCGACCACCCACGGGAACGAATAGAACAGACCTGAATTCGTCTTAGCGTGGAAATAATACAGGCCGCTGCGTTCGGGAGCGGTGATGTATTGCAGCAAAGCCGGATTGGCATAGCCGAACTTGTTCCATTCGACCCCCGTCTGCGTGTAATCGCCATCGGGGGTGATCTGCACAGTGGCTCGCGGGCCATGCTCATCGAACCAGCCGACCTCGCGGATCAGTTCTTTTTGCCAGCCGTAACGCCACAATGTCAGATGGTAGGCTTCGGGCGAGTGGACGCGGAATTCACTGCGCTCGCCACATCGTACGCACTTCGGCCAGGCATATCCCAGCAGGCAATCAGACAGCAGGCGAAACTGATAGGGGTGACCAACTCGCACTTCCATCTGGACGCGTTTCGCTCCGAAACCAGGCTTGTTCAGCGTGACTCCATAGGCCCCCGGCGGAAGATCGACATGAATCGCCCCAGTGGCTCTTGAGTGTGTCGCCCAGCTCTCTCCCGATGATTCGAATTCGACCGCCACGTCAGGAATGGCCAGGTAACGCTCGTCACTGACATAGCCGATCAGCATTGGATGGTCCTGGGTGAGGCAATTCTTCGTCGTAGGATAGGCATCCTGCCTGTCAATCGCGAAGCGACAATGCGGTAAACCTACAACTATGCGAAAATCAAACCGGCGATCATAGGATAAATAGACTACGGGTTTGTCACTTGAGGTGACAAAAGACAGGCAGGATGCCTATCCTACGAAAGAGAGGCCCGGGGCTTACGCCTTCAAGATCGCTTGGTTTAAGGTGTATCCGACTTCACTGCCGACTGCCCCGTCTTCGCGGGCTGATCATCCACCCGTTGGTTCAAAAACGTCACGACGGCCGACATGTCGGGCTTGAGGAACACGCCTTCTTCGGACTTCGCCACTTTGACTTTCACGCGAACCGGGACAGCTCCCTTGGCCCGGTCGGCGATGGGCATCAGGCGATCGACGTAGCCCTCATAGACACGTTCGGGATAAGCCTCGGAACGAATCTGGCAGACCTGCCGCGGGTACACCTTGCTGACGTCTCGTTCCTGGATCGACAGATCGACTTCCAGATCCGAGAGGTCGGCCAGATCACACAGGCTGAAGGAGCCATTGAAGGCGACCGGATTCACGATGTTGCCCTCTTCGGCATTCTTCTTCAGCACGGTTCCCGAAATGGGAGCCCGGATGGTGCAGTTACTCAATCGCCATTCCGCTTTACCGAGATCCGCCTCGGCCTGCTCGACTTCCGCCGCGGCAGCCTGGATTTCTTCCTTCCGATTGCCGTTAATCACCTGGTCCCGACGGAAGGCCAGACGTTTTGCTTTTTGGAGCATGGCCTCATACTGGCTGTGCTGCTCTTCAAAAAGAGAATCGACGACCAGCGATTTGTCCTTGGCCCGCAAGGACACATTGCGATCATATTCCTGCTTGAGCTGAAGCACCTGGCGTTCCGCTTCGGCCAGCTCGGCGATCGCCTGATCGCGTTCTTCTTCGCGACTGCCGGCCCGCATCAGATCATAGCGGGCCTTGGCCAGCATCACCGTCGCTCGAGATCGGCGCAGGTCGGACTCATAGTCGACTTTTTCCAACTCGCCGAGGACCTGCCCCTTTTCGACGCGCATGCCCTCTTCAATGAAGAGTTTGATCACCATCCCGCTGACCTTGGGACTGACCAATATTTGATGGGCAGGAATCAGATATCCCTTGGACTCTAAGGCGATTTTGCCCGAATCAGCCACCGGCGCGGCCGAGGCGACACCGTCTCCCTTCGTTCCGTCGGCGGTGATCACTTCGACAGTGGCGCCTTCGGGGACCACGATTTCTGTCATCCGGCCAGCGCGATCGAATTCGCGGAAGCCCAGGAAGCAGATGACGGCCGTCAGGATCAGCACTAACGTCCAAGCCAACATGGCCGAGGAACGCCGCTGCATATTCCGATCTGGCAACCGGAGCGACCGCACCCGGTCGCTGAGCGCTGCACTGGTTTCAGATCCCTCGCCCTGGCTTCTGGATAAAGAGGCTGGCGTGGTCGTATCCATCGAAATCTCAAAGCTTTTCAAGGGGGGGATAGAATCGGCAAGATGAGTGCAGTTTACCGACTGGACGCCAGATTGGTGAAGCCGATTTTACACAAAATCTCACGTATGAATGGGATCAGTTGGATTCCAGGACGCTTGGCGCGGATTGCGATATCAGAACTGAACGACATCCCGTAAGTCCCATCCGTCCCATTGGTCCTATAAGGACCATCAACGATTCACCAGATCTGACGCAACCTATACGGCATCTTTATCTGGCACGATTGCCGGTTCGGGCTCCGGCACGGGATGCAATTCATCCAGCGGCTGGACCTGACGGGGGACTGGGAAACGAACAGTGCCGAATTTCTCCAGCAAATCAGTAATCGCCGGCCCGAACAGCATGAGATTGACTGCCGGTACCAGGCACAACCCGATCGGGTACTTCAGCCAGCCATCGATCAACCGTGTCCGAGCAAGCACTTGATTGAGGTAGTAACCATCCAGCCGATCTGCCAGTTCTCGCAGCGCCGCCGGGGCATCGGAGACTATGCCGGCAATGACATCAGCCAGACGGTCAGCCACGCCTGTCCCGCAGGGATAAAACGCGCGCTGCAACAGGTCACCGTCTGCCCGGGCAGCCGCGCCTGCCTCCAAGTGACGAGCCAACTCAGGATCGAGCCGCCGCAACTGTTTCGCCGTCTTTTCCAACGCCATCCGACACTCAATGCCCGCATTCATGCGGATCGCCCAACAGCGCAAGGCGAGCGCCAAGCGTCGAGTCTGCGTGGGGATCGTCGTCTGGCGGCGCCAACTCAGCCAGACAGTAAAGGCCAGAAATGATAAGACCGCGACTGCCAGCCCGAAGCCCGCTCCGTTCCAATTCCAACCGTTCTGCCCGGTCGCCGACCACATCACCCCCGCCGCCAGCAATCCCAACGGCAGCGTCCATTGAAATGTCTGTACCCATTGATAGTCGGCGGCATCGCTGGTCTTCGGGGATGTCCGCCAAATCAACGGCAATCCCAAGTCTTCGGGGACTTCGCGGCAGCGGGTTTCGATCGCCTTCAATTGCTCGGCACGACGCTTCCGAACGCGACTTAAGCTCAAGCGGATCGCAAACACCAGGACCAACGACACCGCGAAGAAGGTCGCCAGCCAGATCAGCATGTCTTGAAGTAGGTCGCGCACGTGGGACTTCTTGATCTCTCTGCGTAGGTCAGGCTGTGCCTGACGCGTTCAACGCAATTGGAGTTTTCTATCCTGTCTTCATTCACACTAGAGTAGCAACTCGTCGTAGCCGCATCTCGCCAGAGTGCGGGCCTCGCCAGTCACTCGCCCGCGTTCTGGCGAAACGCGGCTACAACAGGAGCAAACCAGAGCGGCAATCGCAATTCTCATGTAAAATCGTCGCAGATTGAGCCAAACCTACTTGAATATCACGGTTGGGTCAAATCCCGTTCGATCCGACTCTGCAATCGCAGTAACAACCCGGCCCACAGCAGGCCCACGATTTCCAAGGCGATCGCGACTCCGAAGACCACGCGGCCGACTCGAGATTCCAAAAACGCGTGGGAATATTGCGGCAGGGCAATGATCAGCATCGCCCCTCCCAGGATTCCTGCCCACACCAGCCCCAACGTCCAAAGGCGAGCCGAGCCGATCACGACCTGCATATCCTGGCGCGTTCGAGACTCCAACGCTTCGGCCTCGGTCACGACCTCGGAGGTGATCTCTGGAAAGGTCCCGGTCGCCAAACGAGCCTCAATCCCAGCGATCAACAGCTCAGTCTCGGGCGATGGATGCGCCAACGCGATCTCTTCCAGAATGACCTCCAGCGGTCGTCCCTGCTTCAACAGCTTGACGTAGCCCTCGAATTGCGGCTTGATCTCCCCCTGCCCCCATTCCGCGACAAATTCCAACGCCGCGACGGGATCATGGCCCTCCTGCAGGAATTTCAAACAGACGCGCAACGGCGATTGCTGGCCGGCTGCGGGCTGAATGGGGGATGGGGGCTGAGTTCCAATCGCAAGCAACAACGGAATGGTTCTTTCTTTTCGATAGCGTGTCGAATACCCAATTACCCCCGCCCTTACGGGACGGGGCTCGCCTGATTTCTGGTGGTGGTTTCGCTCCCAACATATCATGTCGCATCGGACGGCGCAAGGAAAGCCAGATACTGCACAACTGGTGGTTCACGTCCTTCCAGGAGGTCCTCGACAGGTGTACCGAAGCAACCTTGCCAATTATGGCCGTGCAGCCTAACCTGTCTGCGTCGGTATACGGTTTTCTGCGGCAGAGAACTGGCCCCGATTTTCCGCGGTCCGACGGTCAATAACGATCGTCCGGACGAATGCCCCTCGCGAGCAACAGTCTTTCTAATATGGCTACACGCAACCCCCATCCGATCGTTCGAGTCAACGGGATTCACAAGTATTTCAAACGCGGCAGCGAAAAGGTCGATGTTCTCAACGACCTGACCGTGTCTGTTCCCGAAGGGGAATTTCTCGGTCTCATGGGTCCCAGCGGTTCCGGCAAGACGACGTTGCTCAACCTGATCGCTGGTTTGGATCGACCCAGCAGCGGCGAAGTCTGGGTGGGAGACAACCTCATTTCCCAGATGTCCGAATCCCAGCTTTCCGCGTGGAGAACGCGGAGCATCGGCTTCATCTTCCAGTTCTATCATCTGCTGCCCGTGCTGTCGGCATACGAAAACGTGGAACTGCCCCTGTTGCTGCTGCCGTTAAGCAAAGCTCAACGGCGAGAACAGGTCACGACCGCTTTGGAACTTGTCAGTTTGAAGGATCGTATGTGGCATCGCCCAGGACAGTTGTCGGGCGGGCAGCAACAACGTGTCGGCATCGCCCGAGCCATCGTCACCGATCCGCAATTGATCGTGGCGGACGAACCCACAGGTGATCTGGATGCAAAATCAGCCAGTGAGATTCTGAATCTCCTCGAGGAAGTCCGCAAGATTCTCAACAAAACGATCATCATGGTCACCCATGATCCCCGTGCCGCCGAACGAGCAGATCGAGTGCTTCATCTGGACAAGGGCCGGTTGATTGAAGACGTTGTTAAAGCAACTGCAGGTTCGGCCTGACGTCACACCATAGGTTATGGTGAGCCCGGTGGCGTAAGCCCCGGGATTCGTGAATGTTGTTCGAAAATGGAACGAAGAATCCGGGGGCTTACGCCGCCCGGCTCACCTAAGACCACACTGAGTCGGGCTCGAAAAACTCAACCAGGGTCTGAAACGCAATCAATAGCGACGGCGCGAGACGGCGGACCGATAGACGGCAGGAGCAAGTTTCATGAAATTCCTGGGATTGATAGTCAAGAACATTGGTCGCAACGCGATTCGGTCGATCCTGACCGCGTTGGGGACGATGATGCTGGTGTTCGTCGTGACCTTGGTGTGGGCGATTCTCGCGTTTTTGAACGTCGCCCTGTCCGAGAAAAACGCGAACTTCAAAGCGATCATCACCGAACGCTGGCAGATCCCCAGCCAGATGCCCTACACCTACGCCTCTACGCTCTGCGAAGGGGCGGCGACCAAGCCGGGCGATGTCCGGCCGATGGATTCGATGACGTGGCAGTTCTACGGCGGATCGATTGAAAAAGATCGGGCCAAACGCGGCATGAATAATGTTCTGTTCGCCTTCTCGCTCGAGCCGATCAAACTCCTCACGATGATGGATGATCTCGACAACCTGCCGGCGGGCCAGGCAGCCGTATTCGGGAAGTCGGTCAAGGCTCTGCAAGACAACCGGCAGGGAATCATTCTCGGCCGCACTCGAATGGAGACACTCAAGAAGAAGATCGGCGATACCTTCACGATCTACAGCATGAACTACAAGGAGATCGATCTAGAGGTGACGCTCGTGGGCGAGTTTCCCGAGGGCCGCTACAACAACAGTGCGGCCATCAACCGGGACTACTTGTTAGCCGCGATGGACGCCTATCAGCAAAAAAATGGTAAGCCCCACGCCATGGCGAACAAGTCGTTAAACCTTGTCTGGCTGAAGGTGCCCGATAGCGCGACGCTCAGCAAGATCGCCTCGCAAATTGAAAGCTCGCCCCTCTTCAGCAGCCCCCAGGTAAAGTGCGAGACCGCTTCGTCCGGCATCGCGGCCTTTATTGAACCGTATCGCGATCTGATCTGGGGGATGCGCTATTTGCTCGCCCCCGCAATTCTGGTGACATTGTCGCTCGTGATTTCCAACTCGATCAGCATCAGTGTCCGCGAACGCCGCTCCGAACTAGCCGTATTGAAAGTCTTGGGATTCCGCCCTAATCAGATTTTGACACTCGTCCTGGGCGAGGCCATCTTAATCGGTGCCTTATCGGGTTTGATCAGCTCGTGCCTGACGTATGGGATCGTGAATTTTCCACCCCCCTACGGTTTTGGCGGAATCAAATTTCCCATCGCATTCTTCGCCGCATTTTCCATCCCCCTGGCCGCATTGTGGTGGGGGCCGGCACTGGGGGCGGGAACCGCACTCGTCGGCAGTTTTGTCCCCGCCTGGGGAGCTCGCAGCGTGAAGGTGTCGGAAGTGTTTTCCAGAGTCGGCTAATCAGCCGCTGGGCGCTAGCCCAAGGTTCGGAAACGTGGGATAGGCATCCTGCCTGTCGTTCATGAATGAAGACGACAGGCAGGATGCCTATCCCACTAAAATACAAGATCACAATTGTAGTCGGTTGGAAG
This sequence comes from Planctomycetaceae bacterium, assembly GCA_028291605.1. Taxonomy (GTDB): domain Bacteria; phylum Planctomycetota; class Planctomycetia; order Planctomycetales; family Planctomycetaceae; genus JAKFVC01. The sequence goes on from JAQGHS010000343.1 coordinate 7,476, forward strand.
TAACTCATGCCATTTGTTTCTCCCGTCATTCTCGCGCTAAGTATCTCCGAATTTCAGCATCTCCCCACGCGGTTGCTGATTGCTTTGGGAGTCGCATTGGCTGTCGTACTGGTCCTGTGGGCCGTCTGTGAAGTGCCGTTGGCTTACAACGTGCGCAACCTGACCGTCCGCTGGAAGACGACCATCATGACAGCCCTCGCATTTACGCTGGTGCTGGGATTAATGACAGTCATGCTGGCTTTCGTGAATGGGATGCACCGCTTAACCGAAAACAGTGGCCAGCCGGGAAACGTGATCATTCTTTCCGAAGGAGCCACCGACGAAGGTTTCAGCAACCTGGGTTTTTCCGATGTGGGAGATCTGGAAAACCAGCCCGGTGTGACCACGGCGGCGGACGGCAAGCGGCGGATGTGCAGTCGTGAAACTTATCTCGTAGTCAATCAGCCCATCGAGACGGCAAAACGTGGCGGTCCGCAACGACGATTCGTGCAGATGCGCGGCGTCGACGATCCTCAGATCTCGGGACTGGTCCACGGGGTGACTCTGCTGCCCAATGGCCGCTGGTTTTCTAGTTCCGGCGTGCAACAAGTTGAAGGTGAGTCCGAATCAGCCATTGAAGTGGTGATTGGTGAAGGCGTCGCACGCGAATTGGCCCGGGGACGCTCGGCGGAGGTCCTGGCGACCGCCAAGAATCATGATCGTCTGGAGATTGGCGACGTCTTCAAGATCGCCAACCGCAACTGGCTGGTGGTGGGCGTCATGCAGTCATCAGGATCAACCTTCGATTCTGAAGTCTGGGGCAAGCGGAGCGTCATCGGCCCGAAATTCGGTAAGTCGTCATACACATCACTCGTGATGCGGGCGAAAGATGCTCCAGAAGCTCTTAAGTTAAAGGAGCTCTTCAAGAAGTACGAGAAGGCATCGGTGAACCCGCTGCTGGAAACTGAGTATTTCGAAAGCCTGTCGCAGATCAACAAGCAGTTTGAATTCGGCATCATGTTCGTCACGGTCTTCATCGCGATTGGGGGCGTGTTTGGCGTGATGAATACGATGTTCGCCGCCATCAGCCAGCGTACCAAGGATATCGGCGTCTTACAGTTGCTGGGCTTTGGCAAGATTCACATTATGATTTCGTTCCTCTTGGAATCGTTAGTGATCGCCTTTATCGGAGGCCTCATCGGCTGTGCCCTGGGTTCCTTCGCCGACGGACTGACGGCAACCAGTGTGGTGGGCAGTGGGCAAGGGGGCGGAAAGACGGTCGTGCTGAAGCTGACGGTCGATGCCATATCGCTCGCATACAGTATCTTGTTGACTTTGGCGATGGGCACCTTGGGCGGATTTCTGCCGGCGTTCTCGGCGATTCGTCTCAAGCCATTAGACGCGTTGCGTTAGAGTAGAGCACACGTATTTCCGTAGGATGGGCACTCTTGCCCGTCTCCGAGTACGAAGTACGAATACAGACGGGCAGGAGTGCCCATCTTACGGAACAGATCG
>JAQGHS010000550.1 GCA_028291605.1 Planctomycetaceae bacterium
GGACTTTGTTGCTCACTGGAAGCTGTTTGAAGTTCAATCGCAAGCCACATCGAAACCTCAATACCTGATGCGCCCGGACCTGGGTCGGCGATTGTCGCCCGATGCCTCGGCATCGGTCCAGCAACGCTGTCCTGTTGAGGCCGATCTGCAAATCGTGATCGGCGACGGGCTCTCAGCTGCCGCCGTCGGCGAGCAAGTTCCCCGGTTGTTTCCGCTGCTGGCCAACGGCGCGGCAGAACGCGGGCTGATACTGGGACAGCCGTTCTTTGTCCGCTACTGTCGAGTCGGCGTGTTGAACGATATCGGTGAGCTACTGAATCCGCGGGTGGTGGTGCTGCTCATCGGGGAGCGTCCGGGATTGGCAACGGCTCAAAGTTTGTCCGCTTATTTTGCTCACCAGCCGAAGCTCGGGCACACGGATGCTCAACGGAATTTGATTTCGAATATCCATGAACGCGGAGTCCCGCCGCGACAGGCTGCGGAACGCATTTTGGATTTCGCCCAGTTGATTATGCAGTCGGGACAAAGTGGAGTAGCTGTTAAAGAGAACCTGACCAAACTGCTGGGGTAGATCGAATTGAGGAACATTGAACTCTATGCACTTGGAGCCGCCATGAATTGAATAGGCGAGCCGTGCGGCGCAAGCCCGCGGACTTCGTAAGAGGGGCACTCCTGCCCGTCTGCATTGGTGTTTCGAACTCAGAGACGGGCAAGAGTGCCCATCTTACAGCATAAGTCACGTTGTCCCGTGCCTTATGGTGGCCGGCTCACCCATCGCACCATGAGGATGCGAGCCCGTTGTATATTTGAACGTTTCATTCCTATAGAAAGCGGCGATGAATCGCCGCACTCCAAATGATGGATCCCCTCCCACCGAATCGCCGCGACTTCCTGTCGGGCAAAGCCCTCCAGAGGCAACTGGCCGAGGCTGGTGGGATTTTCGCGGATAGTCTCGACGATGCTGAACGCGTCGGACTACCGCCGGAATGTGGTCCGACTGTCCGGCTCGGCAAGCAGGCGATGGCTTGTGATTTCGATGTGATTCTCAATCCTGGGCTTGTTGCGCGGCTGGATGTGGCCGCGATGGCTTTGGATGTGATTGATGAGCTCGAAGATCAATTGAGCGTCTATCGCGCGGAGTCGGAAGTATCCCGTCTGAACGTGCGGGCTGCAGAGGGGTGGGTCGAGGTCGAACCGCGACTGTTTGAGCTGCTGTTACTGGCGCGCGAGATGTCCGAAGCCACTGCGGGCGGATTCGATGTGACCACCGGTCCGCTGATCGCGCTGTGGCGGCGGTGTAAAGCCGAGTATCGCCTGCCCACGACTGACGAAATCTCAGAAGCACAGCGGTTAACGGGGATCTCTCAGGTCTTGTTCGACCCGGAGCGACGTGCTGTTCGGTTTCCGAGAGCGGGAATGGAATTCAATCTGGGGTCGATCGGCAAGGGGTACGCCCTTGATCGTGCTGCGGAACTCATGGTTGAGCAAGGTGTTGCGGAATTTCTACTGCATGGGGGAAAGAGCAGCTTGCTCGCCCGGGGACCGCATGACTGTTACCCCGGCTGGCCGATCGGGATCTCGAATCCGCTGTTTCCCGAGAAAACACTGGCTACGATCTTGCTGGTCAATGCGGGGTTGTCGACGAGCGGCTCGAATATTCAGTACTTTCGGCTGGAAGGGAAGCGGTATGGGCACATTCTGGACCCGCGGACGGGCTGGCCGGCCGAGGGTTTGGCGTCGGTAACTGTTCTGGCGCCGACGGCAACGATTGCCGAGGCCCTTTCTACGGCGTTTTTTGTAATCGGGGTCGAAAACGCTCGGCAATACTGCCATAATCATCCAGAGATTAAGGCATTGTTAATCCCCGCCCCTCAACCCGGACAGCGTTTGCGGATCGTCAATTGCGGTCTGCCGGCGGACGAGTTGTTTTTGGGCGAGGACGTAAGTCATCTGGATATTACATCGTGAATTCGACCTGGCCGGCGGCCCGCGTGAGTGGGGTCGATGCGGTCGGTCACTGTTTTTCGGGAGCCACCCGTGGCGTGTTGTTCTCCAACTGATGTTCGCCGGATCTCGATGGCGGCCATCGTGTTTCTGGTCGTATTGCGTCTCTCCATTGGCTGGCAGTTCCTGTACGAGGGACTCTGGAAACAGCACGCCGCCCATGGGACCGATCCGTGGACAGCGGCGGGCTATTTGAAGAATGCCAAGGGACCGTTCCGTTCGACGTTCCGGAACATGGTCGATGATCCGTACGACTTCGATAAGCTGGATGCCGCCAAGGTGCAGGCTCGCTGGCAGAAATGGCAGCAGTTATTTGAATCGCACTTCCCGACCCTAGATGCTAATCAGAAGGGCCGGTTGAACAAACTGGTGGCGGAATCGGCCAAGAAGTTGAAGGAGACGCTCAGCAATCCTGATTGGGTGGGCGTCATCAACGAGAAATACAAAGGAACAGTCGACTATAAGCGCGAGGGTGAGATTGATCACTACAAGGCGATGGTCACCAAGTACGAGGCCAAGTTGAAAGAGGTCAGGGTTGACTTCCAACAGAAGCATCTCGACAAGCTGTGGGCGGATTTGGAAGCCAAGCGGAAAGAGTTGACGGGGCCCGTTGATGTGCTGACGGCCGAACTGCAATTGAAGGCAACTGAACTGTTGAATCTGGAGCAGATTGCCCGCGGACCGTCCCCGCAGCCTACATCGAAAATTGATTCTGTTAATTGGCAAACGATCTGGGGCCTGACGATTTTGGGCTTCTGCCTGATCGTGGGATTGTTCAGTCGCACGGCCGCATTAGGCGCCGCCTGGATGTTGCTGATGTTCTATCTGGTTGTTCCCCCGTGGCCGGGAGTGCCTGAGGCTCCTGGTCCCGAACATAGTTTCATCGTGAATAAGAACTTTATTGAGATCCTGGCCTGCCTGGCTCTGGCCAGTCTGCCTAGCGGCAGATGGTTTGGGTTGGACGCCTTGATCCATCGATTTGTATTACGCGGTAAGACGGATTGACGCTCTGTAGCCTGACTCTCCAGAGTCGGGCGAATTGGTATTCCGTCTGAAATCGCCCGGCTCTGGAGAGTCAGGCTACGACTCACAACTCCCGACTCATCGAGTCGGATGACGATTTACAAACTCCCGGCCTAGTAGTCGGGCAATGAGGTGCTCTATGAATCTGACTCCCGAAGATAAGAAGATCGGTCAGGATAACTACCACGAAGCGGTTGCGAGTTTGAATCGCCGTGCGTTCTTGAAGGGGACGGCCGCGGCGGTCCCCGGATTGGGGGCGTTGTACTTCGGCTATAAAGAGCTGAACGGTGCCCCGGTCAAGGTGGGCTTCATCGGTACCGGCGACGAGGGGAGCGTCTTGCTGACTCAGCATCCGCCGGCGTACATGGACATCGTCGCGATTGCCGATCTGCGTCCGTCCAATCTGAAGCGGGCCTTCGATGGTGACGGCAATGATAATCGCGTTGGACTCCGAAAGAAGCTGGGGGCCGAGGCCTGTGCGAAGATCAAGACTTACGCCAATCACAAGGAATTGCTGAAGAATCACCCGGAAATTGAAGCCGTCGTGATTGCCGTGCCGCTCAACGTGCATGCCCAGATCACGATCGATTGCCTGCAGGCCGGGAAGCATGTGCTGTGCGAAAAGC
>JAQGHS010000372.1 GCA_028291605.1 Planctomycetaceae bacterium
CATACGATGTCGAGGGTTTGCCGGATGGCGTCACATTTGACCCGGTAACCCATGAGATCAGCGGACAGATTGCGAACGGCAGCGCGGCTGGTGGACCGTACGACGTGACCGTGACCGTGACCAATGAAATGAATTTGACGGCCACGAAGACATTCCGCTGGACGATTCTCGCTCGCTCGCCGATCCTCACCTCGCCCGGGTTGCAGACCGGCGCCGTGCAGGGATCGATTAATATTCCGATCTCGGCTTTTGATCCGGGCGGCTATGGGCTCACGTTCGGGGCGACCGGACTCCCCAATGGTTTGAGCATCAACTCATCCACCGGCGTGATTACAGGCACGATCGCGAACGGCGCGAATGTCAACAGTCCCTATTCCGTTGAAGTGACGGTCACTAACTCACAAGGCCTGAGTGATAATAAGACTTTTGATTGGGAAGTGACTCCTGAATCGCCACCGCAAACAACAGGCGGGACGAACGACGGTAACACGAGCGATGGCGGTACGAACGCTGGCGGCACCACTGACGGTGGAACGAACGCTGGCGGCACCACTGACGGTGGAACGAATGCTGGTGGTACCAACGACGGGGGAACAAATGCCGGCGGCACCACTGATGGCGGGACGAATTCCGGAGGAACGACCGACGGCGGAACGACTTCCGGTGGCACCAATGACGGTGGAACAAATGCTGGTGGCACGACCGACGGCGGAACGACCGCGGGTGGCACCACTGATGGCGGAACTAACGACGGTGGAACAACCGCTGGCGGCACCAATGATGGCGGAACAACTGCTGGTGGTACCAACGATGGAGGTACGACCGGCGGCGGTACTACCGCTGGTGGCACGACGACAGGTGGGGGAACGGGCGGCAATCAGCCCCCAACGATCGATACAACCTTCGGTCCGACAAGCATTTTAGAAGATTCAGATCCCACAACGATCAGTCTCCACGTCGATGATCACGAAACTCCTGCTTTCAACTTGAGCGTCTCGGCCACCGCTTCTCCGTCCGGGATCGTCAATGTGTGGGTTTCGTCACCGCCGGGCGGCGCCGCAGGTGATCGAGAACTACAGGTCATGCCCATTCCGGATCAATACGGCGATGTCACGGTCAACTTCACTGTCACGGACGCCGCTGGAGCCTCTACCCAAAAGACAACGGTGATTCACGTTCTGCCGGTCAACGACGCTCCCTCATTCTCTAAGGGAATGGACATTTCTGTCGATGCGGGTATTGGTCGGCGACTTTATCTCAACTGGGCCAACAGCTTATCCAAGGGGCCAGCGAATGAAGGTGGCCAAACCCTCAGTTTCCAGCTCAATGGCACGACCGATGAGGCAACCTCGTACGCAGAACTGTTTCTGGAAGCCCCGGCGATTTCACCGGATGGTAATTTGTACTTCAAGCCCGCAGTAAACAAATTCGGCACGGCGACCGTCACGGTCACGGTAAAAGACAACGGCGGAACGGATAATGGTGGAGAGGACACTAGCCCACCCCAGGTCTTTACCATCACTGTCCTAGATCCAAACAGATTCTTCTTGATAGACAGCGCCAACGAGATGGATACCGCCCCAGGACTAGGAGTTGCTATTGGAACTCCAGGGGCGACAGGCGATATTAAGGTCGATTGGGGGGATGGAACGCCCGCTCAAGTCGCGTACTCAGGAGTCTTTGGCCAGGATGGTAAGATGTCATTCGTTGTGACCCACCAATTTCTCGATGACGATCCCACGAATACGCCGCACGATGACTATACTGTCAACGCGAGCGTGGAACAGCGACTTTCAACCGACGCCCCGGGTTCAGGAAACGCGATCTATACCTTTCCAGCGAATACCATACGGATCAACAACCTGCCACCGACGCAGAACGTTTCCCTCGCACTTGGCTTGTTCTATCCGCGAAACGTCAATGGTCGCAATGCGCATCTGGCAGTCCTTAACGGAGAGGTCGCAGACCCCAGTACTGAAGATAGTTTGACACTGCACGTCGACTGGGGCGACAACGAAGTAAAAGATATCCCCGTTGATCCGCTTGCCGTGTCGACTCCTGGCAGCGATCTGTTTGGCGGGCATTTGTACGTCGCCGATCCCAGCAAGTATGCAATCATTGTCGAGAACGGGAAGGCCTACGTGAATGCCACCGTGACGACCAAGGACGACGATGGTGGCTCCAGCGCGCTGCAAACCTTCCACCTCGCAATTGACACCGCGCCGAACGACACGCGGTTAAATCAACAGCGACAATATTTCGCACTCAGCGACTCGGGATTGGTGGTCAGCGACGAACTCGGACTGCTTTCGGGATGGGCTGATGACGACGACGATGCGGGAACGGGAATTAAGGACATTCTGACCGCCGCGATGAAGACCGGACCTAGTCACGGCACTCTGACGATTAGCCCCGCAGGTGGCTTTACGTACGTTCCGACTGGCAATTATTCTGGTCCTGACTCATTCACATACTCCGTCTCTGATGGTTGGTTGCAACGCACCGCAACGGTGAACTTGATTGTCTCGCCAATCAATTTGCATTCTGCGGATTTCGGAGGTGATGGAATCCTGTCTCTCAAGTCCGACCCGAAGCTCGAAGATGGTACTTCGACCTCCTTCAGCGACCGAGAATGGCTTGATAGTAACGATGATGGTTTGGTATCAGACGACCGCGACGTGAACGCCATCTCAGGGGATCACCGATATCCTGTGGCCTACGTTTCAGGTTCGCAGATCACCGTCACCCCTGTTTTCAAGGTGGCACTCGACAATCCGGAATTGAATGACGTTCTTCAAACGGCATTGGTGAAAGTTACAGGGCCAGGCGGCATTACTGCAACGGTAACCGGCCTGCGGACTCCGATCATCTTTTCCAATGTATGGCCGGAACACACGACGAAATACTATGACTCCTTCCATCTTACTTGGAAGATTTCAATTGATAGCGGAGACCACTGGATCGACATTTCCACCTCTAGGAATCGGTTGTATGTTACCTACGACACATCCGTCGCAACAATTCCCATCTATGAGTCTGTGATCGAGTTGAGCTCAAGAAACGCCTTGGTCTCAAATACACCAAACGACATCGTCAGCCGGATTTATGACGACTTTACCGATCAAGTAATAAAGAGAGTTGACGGGACACTGCTCCGATACTGGGGCGCTGTTTCGACAGCCGATAAAATCGAAAATCTGCACGACATCTTCCCACAAGTTGATCTTTCAACTGTTGCCAAAGATGCGGAAGATTCTATATCGGAGGTGACACAAGTCAAAGGTTTGCTCCGATTCGGAGACGGACAATGTGGGGCTTGGGAGAAACTCTTGATGGAAATGCTCCGAGTACAGGGCTTGGAGCCAACGGGGATCATGATTGTACCGGCAATCAACCCTTCCAATAATAGCGCGAACAACTTCTTATTGGTAAAAAAATGGACCTTTAGCGCAGGCCCGGGATACTGGTCGCAGTTCAATTTGGGTGACGAATATAACTATAATTTCGAGACATTCAGAGACAATACAAATCGAAATGTTCTATCCGAAGTAACAAATGACGAAGGACTCGCTGGTCAAGGTAATCAGGAGCCACCCGGCAAATTCCTGAACCATTTTCTTGTCCGATGGGACTACCAAGATGATCAAGGGGTGAATCAACATTGGTATTTAGACCCATCTTATGGTATTGCCAAACAATCTACTCTACTTGCATGGGAAAATGAGGCGCTAGACGGAATCGCGACGTACGACACAACGATCGGAAACAAATTGGTCGGTCGCGCAAAGCCCAATGACGCGACAGTCTTAGAAGTCAGAGAGGTCGACCTCCCATGAACCACACAATTTGGCGGGCCGTAGTTGAGCGGCCAAACAGTGGCACTGATCCGAACGGGATGAGAAAGAAGTTTCTGCTCTATTCATTTGCGCTGTTAGTGCTATTGGGGAGTCTATTCGTTGTGACTCCGCGCGTTGACCGTAGTTCGGTGATTGCGGAATTGAAACCCCGGGGGCACCTTTCCCCTTTGAATGCATCAGTTTCCTCGCATCTGCCAGATTCTTCTACGGTAAAGCAATTACCATCGGGTCCTGTCAATATTCAATTGGCAGACGTCGGCAATCCGCCACGGAACGGAATGCAGACCGCAAAGCTTCGGGAATATGTGGACCACATCCAGCCGAATCTCAAACACATAAACGAGTTAGATGTTAAGTTGACTCCTAAAGATCTTGGCCGCGTGGACAGGCTTGGTCCAGCGGAGAAGATCGTTCCGCAGCATATCTGCTTCAAGTCGCAATTTGACGCAGTGCGCTCACCTATGACTATAAAGGAATTGTTCCAGCTTCTTGGAGAACCCGTCTCGCTTGGGAACAAGCCTGGAGAAACTGTCGTATGGTCCTGCGAAGATCACCGTGGAATCAGTGTCGTTATGGCGGGGAGTATCAATTCCAAAGGTCAATATAAGTGCAGGATCGAAGAACCTGAGGGGCTGAACTTCGGTTTCCCGCGCTCGAACGAACTTCAACTATTTCAGTACAAAGGCCAGGGACGCGTTCGATTTTTTGTAATTCCCGATCGGAAGCCCGGTGAAGTGGAAGCGGCTATCAAGCTGGTCGGGGCTGGTCATCCGGCAGGTGCAATTTAGTCGAAGGTGCAGATAAAGGGTCAGGACTGAATGGCACAATCGTTGTACACATCGTGTGGGCAACTGCCTCGATCGCGCGGAAACCCGCAGGCGATCAAAGGCATCAGGACTATTTGTTTGGTGATGTGAAGAAAGTGGGAATGAATTTCTTGGTTTTCGAAGCCAACAAAAATGACAACACAGAGTCCTGACCCCTTTCTTCCCCTCATTTCGATTGCCGCGTTGACGGTGTTCGGATGCGTGTGCGTGCTCGTGTCCGTCGCCTGGCATCATTCCAATATAATCGATTCGGAGTTGCGGGAACCCATTCAGTCCGAAAATAGTTTGACGTCTTCCCCTGTCCTTGATTCTGCGGCAGTCAAGGCCACGGCAGTTGGCCTGCAGCCAGCTGCGTTAAGTGCGGTCAGTGCCGTCTCCCGAGAGGACGACGAATTGAAGAGCACAATGCCTCTGGGATATGTGGACCGTATCCAGACAGGCCTTAGAAGTGCTGAAGAGTTAAACATATTTATTCAGCCAATAGATCCCAATGCGAAAATTGTGCGTAAGCATGTCTGCTTCAAGGCTCAATTTGATGCAGTTCGGTCACCGATGACGATCAAGGAACTTCAACAGCTTCTCGGAGAGCCTTCCAGCCTCCGAAATGGACCCGGCGATGTTATTGGGTGGTCCTGCGAAGATCGCCGCACCATCAAAGTCCTCATGGAATGGAGAATCAATTTAAATAGTCCTTACAAATGCAGGGTATCCGAGTCTGCAGTTCTGAACTTCGGATTCCCTACCCCTGATGAACTTCAAATGTCGCAGTATATGGGTCAAGGACGTGTTCGATTCTTCTTGATTCCCGAACGAAAGCCCGGCGAGGTCGAAGCTGCGATTAAGCTGGTTGGCGCTGGTCATCCTTCAGGAGCAAGTTGATCTGCGAGGAATTGAGGGGAGAGGGTTGAATCAAACGGGTCAGGACTCTTTGGTGAGAAGACGGGTGAGGGCGAGAAAAGGTGTCAGAGAAGCAGATAAAGGGGCCGGACTCTTTGTTTGCGTTCCGACCAACTGAGTGCCGCAATCAGACCCGAATATCAAACAAAGAGTACTGACCACGGTACGATCCAAGGGAGTACGTTAGGCTCCAATTGTTATGGCCGACGAGGAAGTTGGGCGGAATAAGGGGTTGGGCGGAATAAGGGGTTGGGCGGAATAAGGGGTCGGGACTGAATGGCACTGCCGCTTGTTGTATATGGAGTTATATCATTTGGGGAATAGAAATGGGGACGCAGTTCTTGGATCAACGAGCCGCGTTCCCTTTTATCGATCTGGTGTGTGGCAGTTATGGGAATTGCGCAAGTGTCCCAGTCTACGAGGAAGTTAAAAGGTAAAGTTACAGTCCATGTTCTCGTGGTCGCAGTTCGTTCAAGTCTGGAATGCTTTCTTTTTTGCCCCTGAGCCCGTCGCCACTCTGTGCGTGTGCCGCATTCTGCTTGGACTGCTGGTGATTGTTGACGGGTGTCTGCATTGGCAATTCCGGAAGATATTCATCTCGCCTGACGGAGTGTTTTCGGCTGCGGCCTTTCAGAAGGTCTACGGGAAGGCTCGCTTCACAGTCTTCAATCTGCTGCCGGAGACTCAACGCAGCGTGGACTGGGTGCTGGGGCTCTATATCTTGTCTGGGCTCCTGACAGCACTGGGAGTGGCGACTCCGTATTGCTTCGTGATGAGTTGGTTGTTAGTAACTTCGTTGCATCATCGCGGCATCTGCTTCATGAACGCCGGGGACGCGCTGCTGCGGATCATGTTGTTCTTGATGTGCTTTTCCTATGCCGGAGCCGGGTTGTCCGTGGATGCGTGGCTGGCTGGACGGGGCGTTGTCGAGTCACTCTGGACTTCGGCCCCGCCATGGTGCTTGCGATTAATGCAGATTCAACTGGCCTTGTTGTACTTCCGGGCGGTCGCCTTCAAGATGCAGGGGCCGGCCTGGCGGAATGGGACGGCGGTGCTCTATGCGATCAGCAATAAGAATTACCAGATGTGGTCGATTCCCCAGTGGCTGCAAACCCGCGGCGGCATTGCCATCGCGACCTATTTCACGCTGATTGTCGAATGGTCTTTCGCGGTGCTCATCTGGATTCGCGAACTCCGGCCGGCATTGATAATTATCGGTCTGCTGCTGCACCTCGGGATGGAGATCACTCTGAACCTGCAGCTCTTTAGCTGGTTGATGATGATCTGCCTGTTGTTGTTTGTGGATCCACAATTCACGTTGGGGATCGCCGAGTGGCTGGCATGGATTACGCACCATCAGCAGGCCGTGATCTTGGACGGAAGTGTCTCATACATCGTGGTCAATACGTTCATCGCTCTGTACGTGTTCTACGCCTACATCTGGAACGCCCCCGACAATACCGTGTTGAAACCACTGGTCGCACTGATTCGTCCGGCGGTGAAATATTGGGGACTGTGGCATTCCTGGTCGATGTTCGCACCGACCTTGTTTTCGGTGACACGCAGTGTCGAACTGCAAGTGCACTTCGAAGATGGCGAGGTCCTGGTGTGGAAGCCCGAGTTTCACTCAGGAATGTCGCGTCTCCAGCGATTTCGCCACGAACGATTTCGCAAGATGGGCGAGAACTGCCGCGAAGGTGAGTTTGAATATGTCCGCTGGTGTCTTTGTGAATACGTCATCCGGCAGATGCGGCGCGAGCATGGAAACGATCGCAAGATTAAACAGGTGACTCTCTATCACGTCGATGAGCCGATGGCTGATTTCAATACAACTCTGGAATCAGACCTCTCAATCAGGCGAAATCTGCACTACACCTATACTGTCAAGTAGGGTCGTTTCCCGAAACACGTCACACTCTGATTCGTAGAATAGCGATCGGCAGTGATGCGGCTGCCTGAAGTGAGTTTCAGGCTGACTATTGGGGGCCGATTTGCCGGTTCGCTGGGTGGCCCAGGTTGCTTCCGCGAAGAAAGTCTCTAGATCGGGGAACAAGGCGATGACTGCGACATCAATATGAACGATCTCGCGGGCCCCGGTCTGCTGTCCTTGGAACATTCGAGTTTCTGCAGACCGTTCCAATGATATCCCCGTCGGGCATTCATTTCCCTAGGCCCAGCCTGTGATGGGGATCCACAGCCAAGCATCTGCTCACTCCGTTCACGAATTTGAACATTGTTCTGTTTTGCGGGGTGGCCCGGCGAGGCATGTGTTGCAATTCCATGTGGTTTATTGCTTTGCATGGGTTGGCAACGACTGGGTAAGGCCGTTAATCTGGGTAGGCCGATTGGACGGTGTTCGGCTGTCCGTCGGATTCCCCATCGAAAAACTCCCCACTGGAGAGGGCCCTCCGTGTCGACTTCTTGGTTTGCCGGTTCGTCGTTTGACAATTCCTGGAATCGTCTCTGGCAGAGAATTACGCAGCAACGAAAGGCCAGCAAAGCTCGAAGACAGTTGACGTTACGTCAGGTTTCTACGAAGTACGTCGAGTTGCTCGAGACGCGCGTGCTGTTGACCGACTTTGGCGACGCGCCGGTTCCCTATCCGACTCTGATTGCGGAGAACGGGGCCCAGCACGCGGAGGTGGGTCTCACTCTGGGAGCCACGCGCGACGGGGAGGCGAATGGCATCCATTCGGTTGGGGCCACGGGTGATGATACCGCTGGATCGGACGACGAAGACGGCGTGACTTTTCCCGCCACGATCCGCGTGGGAGATCTGGGCGTCCAGATCACCGTCAACGTGCAGGGCATCACGACCACGGGGCAGCTCGATGCCTGGATCGATTTCAATGGCGACGGGTCATGGGGCGGGCCGGGTGAGCAGATCGCCAACAATGTCACGCTGGTCAACGGCAATAACACGCTGACGATCGATATTCCGGCTTACTCACTTCCCGGAACCACCTACGCCCGCTTCCGTCTGAGCACGGCCGGCAATCTGGGGGTCAGGGGAGCGGCGTCGGACGGCGAAGTGGAAGATTATGCAGTCACGATTGCGAATCCGATTGTCTCGACGGGTGTCTTCGCGGCCCCCCTCGACGTGACGCTCGGGGCGGATGGAGCCGATTCCGTATTCGCGGCAGATATCGATGGCGATGGCGACATGGACCTCCTGTCGGCCTCGGTGAATGATGACAAGATTGCCTGGTATGAAAACGATGGGACGCCGCTCAATGGTGGTTGGGCAAATCATCCTATCAGCCTGGCCGCGAATGCTGCAGAGGCTGTCTATGCCATCGATCTCGATGGTGATGGCGATATGGATGTGATTTCGGCGTCCCGTTATGACGACAAGCTGGCCTGGTACGAAAACGATGGGACGCCCGCGGTCGGTGCCTGGACGGAGCATTCGATCTCGACCGCCGTTAATGGCGCGAACTCGCTGTCTTCGGCAGATATCGATGGCGACGGCGACATCGACGTATTAGCCACGGCGGCTTATGGGAGCAGCGTTTACTGGTTTGAGAATAATGGCAGCCAGGCATTTACGCTGCATTTGGTCACTAGTGCGGCCAGCGAGGCGATCTCTGTCACCGCGGCCGATATCGACCATGATGGCGATATGGATATCATTTCGGCTTCGAACGGCGATGACAAAGTCAACTGGTATGAGAACAACGGCGGCCAGTCTTTTACCACCCGCAGTATTTCGACCCTATCCAACGGCCCCCAGTCCGTGTTTGTGGCCGATATTGATCGCGATGGCGATCAGGACGTGGCGGTGGTCTCATTTTCCGACAACCAGTTGGCCTGGTACGAGAATGACGGTACCCCGGCTAACGGCACCTGGCCAGCTCACTCTGTGACAACGACTCTGGGAGGACCGACGTTTGTCTCAGGTGGAGACCTGGACGGCGACAGCGATATCGATCTCATCGTCGCGTGCACCGATGGTAAGGTCGTCTTGTTCAAGAATAATGGTACCGGCACTTTCACGTCCTCCGTGATTACGTCTGCGGCCCCCAGTGCTCAGTCCGTCGTAGCTGCTGACATGGATCAAGATGGTGATCTCGACGTGGCCGCGGCGTCACTGACGACCGACAAGATTGCCTGGTATGAGAATACGAACGACACCACGCCCCCGAGCACGACTTCGTTCGCCTTGAATACTCCGGCCACAAGTCCGACCAATGCCACCACGCTGAAGTTCCGTGTCACCTTCAGTGAAGCAGTACAGAATGTCGATGCCGCCGATTTCGCCGCGGTGGGCACAACAGCGACGATCAGCGTGGCGACCGTAAGTCCGTCAGTCTATGACGTGACCTTGGCGAATGGCAATCTGGCCAGTTTGAATGGCACCGTGGGCTTGAATTTTGCGGCCTCGCCGACGATTACCGATCTGTTTAGCAACCCGCTGCCCTCCACCGAGCCAGCGATCGATCAAACCTACATGGTGGACCACACGGCTCCCAGTACGACTTCGTTTGTCAGGTTGACGCCCGCCGGGACTCCCACGAACGCGGACACGCTGATCTTCCAGGTGACGTTCAGCGACCCGGTGACGGGCGTTGCTCTGGCCGACTTCGCGGCGTCTGGCACCACAGCCACGATTGCAGTCGCGGCAGTCAGTACCTCGGTCTATAACGTCACTCTGTCCGGAGGCAATCTGGCTGCACTGAATGGGACAGTTGGCTTGAACTTCGCCGCGTCACCGACCATCAACGATTTGGCCGGAAACGCGTTGCCCAATACTGAGCCCGCCACCGATCAAACGTATGCCGTCGACAACGCGACCCCGAGTGTCACGTCGTTCGTGCTGCTCACCCCGGCCAGTTCTCCGACCAACGCCGACTCGTTGACCTTCCGGGCGACCTTCAGCGAAGGGGTCAGCGGAGTCGATTTAGCCGACTTCGCCGCCAGCGGTACCACAGCGACGATCAGCGTCGCCAGTGTCAGTGCCTCGGTCTATGACATCACGCTGACCGGCGGCAATCTGGCGAGTCTAAATGCCACCGTCGGCCTGAATCTGTCAGCCTCGGCGGCCATCACGGACCTCGCTGGGAATACCCTGCCGAAGGTCGAACCGGTGACGGATCAGAGGTATGTGGTCGACAACAATGCTCCCACGTTGGTCATCACCCCTAATGGCACGACGACAAACGCCAATCAGACTGTTTTCACGTTCCAATTCAGCGAGACCGTGACCGGTTTCGATGCCAGTGACATCACCGCCAACAATGGCACGAAGGGCCTGTTCGCAGTAGTTGATGGAGATACCTACACATTGGTGGTCGCATCGGTTGCGGATGGGCAAATTGACGTCAGTGTCGGGGCAAATGCCGGCAGCGACGCGGCGGCAAACGGCAGCGGTTCGGCGAGCACTTCGATTACGATCGACCGCACTGCATCATCATTGACGATTACTCCCAATGGGACATTAAACAGCGGTAGCCTGATCTCTTTTACGTTCCAGTTTACATCCACGGTGGCCGGCTTTACCGCGAGCGATATCAGTATCACGAACGGCACTAAGGGGGCATTTACGCCGATTGACGGCGACACCTATGTGTTAGTCGTCGCGCCGGTGGCGGACGGAGTTGTGGGGATCGACGTACCGGCAGGCGTGGCGTTTGATGTTGCTTCGAACGGTAATACCGCGGCTTCGGCCTCAGTCATCAGCGATCGCACTGTCCCCACGCTTACGATTTCGCCGAACGGCACTCAGAGCAATGCGGGAACGATTACTTTTACGTTCCAGTTTTCTGAAACAGTCACCGGATTTGGTGCGAACGACGTCACGCTGACGAATGGTACGAAAGGGGCCTTCACCGCGGTCGACGGCGAAACCTACACGCTGCTCGTCACGCCAGTCGCCGACGGTACCGTGTCGGCCAGCGTGGATGCGGACGCAGCGGCCGATCTCGCCGGCAATATCAATCCGGCGGCCAGCGCATCCGTAACCATCGATCGCCTGGCCCCGACTTTGACGATCACCCCCAACGGCACCATCACCAATCTGGCGTCGACCACATTCACGTTCCAGTTCTCGGAAGCAGTCACCGGCTTTAGTATTGACGACGTGACGCTGACGAACGGGACCAAGGGGACCTTCACTGCCGTTGATGGAGACACTTATCAACTGGACGTCACCCCGATTGCAGACGGGGCGGTGATTGTCAGCGTGGGCGCCAACGCTGCGAGCGATGGCGCAACAAACGGCAGCCAAGCCGCAACGGCCACGGTCACCAGCGATCGTACCCTGCCGAGTCTCGAAATTTCTCCCTCTGGATTGACGACGAATGTCATTACGACAACGTTTACGTTCCAGTTCAGCGAGGACGTGAGCGGGTTCGACGCTGGCGACATCACGGTTACCAATGGGACCAAGGGCACGTTCACCGTGGTCGACGCGAAGACCTATACGTTGATCGTCGCTGCGGTCGCCGACGGGCCGGTTTCAGTTACGGTGAATGCCGGCGTGGCGAATGATGCGGCGGGCAATTTGAATACAGGGGCAACGGCTTCGATCGCGAGCGATCGGACCGCCCCGGAGCTCACCATTTCGCCGGACGGGACTCTTACGAATGCAGGATTGATCACCTTCACGTTCCAGTTCTCGGAACCAGTTGTCGGCTTCGAGGCCGGCGACATTCAAGTGACCAACGGCACGGCCGGCACGTTTACCATTGTCGATGCCGACACTTACACATTGGCCGTCACTCCCACTGCTGATGGCGACGTGACCGTCAATGTGACGGCGACGACGGCGAGCGATTTGTCTGCCAACACCAACAACGCGGCGACGGCATCCGTAACATCCGATCGCACCGCGCCGAGCTTCTCGACCCCCACCGCAGTGGGAGTTGCAGAGAACCAAACGGCAGTGCTGAGCGTCAATGCCAGTGATGCTCATGGTCCGGTCGTTTATGCGATTGCCGGCGGAGCCGATTCCAGCAAGTTTTTGATTGATGCGACGACGGGTGCGTTGACGTTCGTCGCGGCACCGGACTTTGAAAACCCTGCCGATGCCGACCTTAACAATGTGTATGACGTCCAGGTGAGTGCCGCGGATACCCTGAACCAGACCACGGTGCAGATTCTGGCCGTGACCGTCACCGCAGTGAATGACAACGCCCCGCAGTTTGCGTCAGGTGCCACTTTCCAGATTGCGGAGAACTCGACCGCAGTGGGCACCGTTTCCGCAACGGATGCAGACCAGCCGACACAGACTGTCAGCTTCACGATCAGCGGCGGTGCGGACGCGGCCCTCTTCGCCATCACGAGCGGCGGAGCACTCAGCTTCAAAGCGGCCCCCGACTTTGAGACGCCTGCGGATGCTGGCGGGAACAACGTTTGCGAACTGCAAGTGACGGCAGACGACGGCCACGGACTGACCGCAACTCAGTCACTGACGGTCATCGTCACGGATACCGCGGAAGCTCCGCAGATCGTGCTGGACGGTCTGGGGGTTACCTGGACAAAAGCCCGTCCGGTCCATGCCATCAATGTGTTGCCCGGAGTCATCGTCGTCGGCAACGGCAGCCTCGCGGGGGGGACCTTGTTGATCAGCATGAATGCGATCGGATCGAAGAAGAAGTCCAAAGATGTCCTGACAATTCCGTCGTTTGCCGCGATTGGCCAGAGTTCCGGGTTAGTGTACGCCAACGCCCAGCTCAACATGCATATCGATCTCAACGAACAGGTCACCGCGGCCAGTGTTCAGGCTTTCCTGCGAGGGATCACCTTCCTGACCAAGGGCAAGGGCTTGAAGATTCCCACCCGAAACCTGCATATCACACTGAGCAAATCCGACGGGCTGACCGGGACTGCAACGCAGGTGATTCAGGTTCACAAGAAGGCGGTCGTCGGCTAAGTCAGGATGCAGTAAAAAGCGGACAAGTGGGCCAGTTCTACCCCGCCGCCGATTTACTTGACTTCTGATACCGTGAAATTACAGATCAAGGAGCCGAATTCTGGCAACGGCATCGATTTCCACTTGTTGAAACGGTACTCGCGATAGACTTGCCCGACAGGCAGAATGCGCACCGTTACGCTGTAGTTTCCTGGAGCCAAAGGGGGAAGATCGGCGGCGAAATAATGCCCCACAGTCTTGGGGACGCCGTCGATATAAGGACCTCTAAAGCTGCAGGTCAGTAATAAAAACACATTGTCCTGATCCAGAAAGAACTCTTTGATTCCATCAAGCTGCGTCGAGTAACAACGGTTTCGACCCGTGCCAGTTCCAGGCAAACGTCCAACGAGCACCAGCGGGGTCTTGGCTGGCAGGATGAATCGCGCAGACGCTGAGCCGCTCTTGCTGCGCCAATCCTGTGCCACATCGACGGCCTTCTGCAGAGACTCGGGACATTTGCTCTGCGGCAGTATCGATACTCCACCTTCCCGTGTATCGTAAATCACAATCCTGTTTCCCGACGCATCCGTCGCAATCTGTCCCGAGGCGTCCATCGCGAATTCCGCTCGGTGATAGGTTACAAACCGGACCAGTGTGCGATCAAAATCGATCTGTCTGGTGACATCCCGACGACCGTCCAGGAAGGGACTACAATATCCAGCAGCGCCAAGACCCATGGCGAGAATGGCGATGACCGAATACTGGGGGACATGACGTAAACCAGGGATACCATCCGGCATGAAGTGTCCCTTCGATGAGTACAATATCCAACATGTGGCGTGTGAGTGATCATCGATTCTACTTCAAGGGGCACCGCGGCACATATCGCAGGTTGGCACTGGTTCTTAATCTCAGAGTAAAACGATTTCGCTGTTGATCTGCGAGATGGGAACAAATCAATCTGGGTTCCCTAACATGACTCCTGTAGACTCAGTTTGCAAAGCACACCTGAGTCACTCCACGGGTCGTCCAGCAAGTTGAAGATCGGTACCTCAAACGGAGACTTTTCCGGAGAATCACCATGTCTCTATTTAGATCCGTGATGCTCTGGATCGTTTTGATCTGTTGGTCTGCGGTGGGCAGATGCGAACCGAATTCGCCGGAGCGTGCGCGGAATCCGGGACCGCTGGCTGCGACGATGACCGAGTATGATCGCATCAACCTGGAGACGAATTTGCGATGGGTGGTCCAGCGTGAGCGAGATCGCGCTGCCAATCAATCCGGGCCCGGCGAAAAACGCGTTTCCAACGAACGGGTTGGCGTTTTCGCCGACGCCGGAGTCTGGCATGTGGGAGCTAGGTCCATTGTTGAGGTGCTCGAGGCTCAGCGTATCCCATGCCGTGTTCTGGATCGATCTCTGTTGACCAAAGATGGCTTATCGGGCCTCGAAGTCCTGGTTCTTCCCGGTGGCTGGGCACCACTGCAGTGGGCCGCCGCTGGCGACACGGGCCTCACTGAAATTAAGACGTTTGTCGAGGGAGGCGGTCGTTGCGTTGCGATCTGCGCGGGGGCTTATTTGATCTCGAAAACCACGAAGTATGCTGGCCAGGAATTTCCCTATCCACTCGGGCTGTTTGATGGCATTGCAGAAGGTCCGGTGACGGGACTCGCACCATTTCCGAAGCTGGGAACAGCTCGCTTGAAAGTGACCGAGGCCGGATCGAAGCGCGGTCTCGCGGCGCTGAATTCAAACGACGTTCTTTATAGCGGTGGACCGTGTTTCAAAAACGGCAATCAGGTGGTCATCTTGGCTCAGTACCCGGACAATACCGCCGCGATCATTGCCCGCCCGGTCGGCAAGGGGGAGGTGCTGTTAATCGGAGTTCACGTTGAACGCCCCGCCTCCACAACGGGAAGTGATAGCGATCCACCCCCAAAGCTGGCCCATACGTTGCTGAAGTCACTTCTCTTTCCCTGATCAATTGGTTGCGTCACAAGTTCGAATGACGCGACACGCGTCGCTCACCTTGAGCGAGAACGTATCGGTGTGTCGGACGAATGGAACTCGGCGACAAACCATCAGCGGCAAGGAGTCCACCGCGTAGTGTCGAATCGGTGGATTGAGTGTGATCTATCAACAGTAGGGCTTCCCAATATGACTATTCAAAATGCAGGGTTTTCGGCCCCTCTTCCTCGGATGCAGTGGCTTCTGGAACTACTTCACAAGAAAGAGGTGATTGGAGTTCATTTATCGACAGGCCACCCTGTCCAGCTGTGGGATGCTGGCGGGGTTGTGATCGTTGAAATGCGGGCATTGTCAGTTAACGACACTGTTGAGATGGTACACAGCATCACTCCAGATCGCAGCCGCAAGGAACTCATGCGCGACGGCCGAACTTGCTTTGAGTACGAGCTTGCAGAAGACTTGTGGATTGACGTTTCAATTTCCGGCGTCCTCGGTGATTTCGTAATAACGGCGCGAGATGGCTCTGGCGTGGAACTCTAAGACGATTAGGGCTGGGTGGCCTTGTCCCATTTGCGGGTAACACCTCATGCCGGCAGGCGGTCCACGAGATGGCTTGGAGTCGCGTTAATATGGTCGAAATATCCCGTGCAAATGCGTAGACAACCAACTGAACTTCTATTAGCATTTTCGGGTAGACTCCGCGAATTGATCATTGTCTTTCATCACCGGGAGGTACGGCATGCCAATCAGAATCGAATGCTCGGATTGCGGCACGGCTTTGAAGGTGAAGGATCAGGCCGCTGGCCGCAAGATTCGGTGTCCGCATTGTGATGCGATCAATCAGGTTCCCGCTGAAAATGAGGGGACGGACGACGGCGATGACGACGAAGTCGTGAGTCGAACCCGGTCGTCGTCAACTTCTTCTCGCTCGAAACAGTCTCGACGCAGTCAGGCTGGTCGAAGCCGAACGAACGATGACGATGAGTTGGAGGAAATGCCTCAACCGTCGAAACGGAAAAAGAAAAAGACTTCCCAGAAATCGAAGTCTGGCTCAGGCGGCAAGGTTCCGTTTTGGGCGATTGTGGCTGGTTCCAGTCTGGCTGGTGTATTAGTGATTGCGGTGATCATGTTCGTGGTGATGAAGCCGCGCGCTCCGTCCGCGAATGCGCAAGTCGCCGGCGCAGCGGCGCCCGCACCACCGCAAGTGGTGCAGGCTCAAGTGGAAGGGCCCCATGCCAAGATTCGGATGAAGTTTGAGATGCCGTTGAATTGGACGAGCGAAGGGAGCATTGAAGATAACCGCTGGCCATGGGCCACGATGAAAGGGCAGGGCCAGGTGATTAAGCTTTCGTCCAATCGATCTCTCCTGGGTGCAGCGGAATCGAGGACCACCATGGGGGGCGCCACTGAACAACTGAAAGCGTCTCATACCATGCGTGGCACTAAGCTGCAGGCCGAGAGCACCGATTGGGTGGATGGCCAACTGGGCATTCACGAGGGGAAGATGGGACCAGTCATCTGGAGCAACTACGAATACAAAGGGGTGTTTGGCAAAGGCTACGGAATTCGCTGTACCATCAACGGCCCTGCGATGCCGTGCAACTTGATGCTCGAGTGCGGCGAGTCCAGTCGTGACAAATGGCGACCGACATTGCTGGCGATCGCGGAGTCGGTCCACTTTGTCAGTATCAAAGACGGCAAGGAAGAGCGTGACGATTTTGAGTTCGGGGCAGGCGACGAGATGCCCAACGCCGAGCAGGCCGACCAGCCGGAACCGGATGACGCCCCCGAAGATAAGCCGTAAATCAACTGAGCACGTGAACTGGCGATGGAAACCGTTTTTCGATTTCGGCAATGATGAGAGGCGTCCTGAACCAGTCCGACATCCTTGATGTAAGGAATGTTTGACATGATTCAACTCAAGCCAGGTAGGTCAGGCTGTGCCTGACGTGTTCAACGCGATTGGAGTTTTCTATCCCGTTTTTATACATCCTGGCGAGGCAACTCGTCGTAGCCGCATCTCGCCAGAGTGCGGGCCTCGCCAGTCACTTGCCCGCGTTCTGGCGAAACGCGGCTACAACAGTAGCAACCCAGAGCGCCTATCGCAATTCTCCTGCAAAATCGACGCAGATTGAGCACGTCAGGCTGTGCCTGACGCCATTTTTCATTCGACCGTGACATGAAAGTCTCGTTGAGCGCCGCGAACTTTCAGCACTTGTCCTGCGCCGTCACCAAGAACGTCAGGCACAGCCTGACCTACGTGACTTTCGCAACTTGGGTCTCCCAAAGGCAGATCTGGTCGGGTTTGAATCGGCTGCGAATTTGCGCGCCCAGTTCGAGGGCGCACACCCCTTTGAGATTGCGTGGGAACCGCGTGGATCGCTGGATTTTGCGTGGCTGAGGGCTTCTTGAGCGACCTCAACCCCTGGATTGTTCCACGTTTCGTCAATTCGCTGGCTGCGGCGGGGTGCTGTAGAACTGAGTCGGCAGCGTTGGATTTCTGCGGGATGTTCGCGGGAGGCTGCTGGTGGCTCTTTTGGAACGGGGTGCGGGATGCTGCTTGAAATCGTGAATATGGCTGATGTGGCACGTGGGATGGGACCTCAAGTGACTCGGTCGGGGAAGGGGGGGAATCCATCGCTCAAGGTGAGGCAGCCTGCTCCGCAGGTCGAGAAGACTTCTGGTGCAGCGAAGACGGGGCAGGAGGGCGGGAATGTCCGCGCGGAGGCTGGAAGCGATATCCAGCGCAGCGGTCCGCGGCTGGATCGGCGGGCGGAGTTGGTGGCGCTGGCTCAGCCGTTGCTGGATCGGGGGGTGTCGATCCCTGAGGTCCATGCGGCTTTGGAAGAGTTTGTGCAACGCAAGCAGTGGGGATACCTGTCGCCGGCGACTCGGGATGAGATTGTCGAATCGGCGTTCGATGCGTTGGTGGACGCAGAAATGAAGCAGGCCGCTGCTGAGGAGGCTGCTCAGCGGGCTGCGAGCCTCGTGCCACAACCGGATGAGTTGCAGGAGGTTTCGCTGGCGGACATCGCTCCTGCGCCGGTGCGCTGGTTGTGGCCTGGAAAAATTCCGCTGGGTCGCGTGACGGTGATTTATGGTGAGGCGGGGCTGGGTAAGACCAGCCTGGGGCTCGATCTGGCGGCTCGGGTGTCGGCTGGGATCCATTGGCCGGATGGGGCCGGGGCTGCGGAGGCGGGGCGTGTGCTGATTGTGAATGGTGAGGATCCACTGCAGGATACGATCTGCCCGCGGCTGACGAGCAGCGGGGCTAAGGTCGAGAACATCTCGGTGATTGCCGGCATGCAGCCCAATGGCACGCGCTCTGGCTGTTCGATCAATCAGCCGCAGGGCGTTAGCCCCCGGTTCGGGCAACCATCGACTTACATTTCCAAAGAACCGGACGCTAACGCGTACCGGCTGATTGGCCAAGACGCAAAGCAAGTGCCATCTGGCATGCAGCCGCCGGCGACGAACGGTTCGCCGGGAGCGACTACGGAGCGAGGGACAACTGCGACTCGGGGGTTTGATCTGGGGCGCGATCTGCCGGTGTTGCGGCGGCGGGTGGAATCGTTGGGGAATGTCCGGTTGGTGATCATCGATCCGTTGGAAGCGTACTGCGGGAAGGTGGGGGCGAATCGGGTGAAGCTGCGGGAGTTGGTGGCCGAGTTGACGAAACTGGCGGCCGACTGTGGGGTGGCGGTCGTGGTGATTTCGGCGGCGACCAGATGTAATCTGCCGGTCAAGCATGTGTGGCGGGTTGATTGTGAGATGCTTGATGCGACAGCTCGCTGCTGGGTGCCGGTGAGGCACAACTGCGGTGCCTTGCCCGACGGGATGGCGTTTCGGATCACTGGCGACGGCGTGGTCTGGCGGCAGGGAGGGGATGCCCCAACCGAGTCTCGGGTGCGGGGGACCTCGGCCCGGGGCGAACGCTGCAGGCAATTGCAGGAGCAGGCCCACTGGCTGCGGGACTATCTGGCTGCGGAACCACGTCCGGCTAAGGAAGTGCTCGCGGCAGCCGCGGCCGCAGGGTGGTCGACCGGGCAGATGAAGCGGGCGAAGCGGGAACTGGGGATTCGGTGTTATAAGGAATCGGCTGACAAGGGGCGGTGGATTTGGGACGCCTGCGGCGAGAAAGTAGAAGCGAGTGAGTTGAGAGTAGATTTAAGACGGATCGAAGAAATCAAAGAAGTCAAAGAGTTCAAAGAAGTCGCGGCGATGTAGCCGAAGTCGCCAAGACTTCGGGGGCCGTCACTCTGCGGCCAGAACTCTTGGTGAGTTCTGCTACGGAAGTGGGCCGCAATGGGAGACGGGCAGGAGTGCCCATCCTACGGACGAAGATTTGCCGGCTGTCGGCAAAGAAGTCAAAGAGTTCAAAGAAGTCGCGTAGAGTGAAGGGTGTAGCGGGGGACCCGGGTTGCCCAGCGAGTTTCCAAACTTGTGGATGTGACTCACAGGCCATTTTTATCGCTGATTCGGCCACGATTCCTAGGGGGACGAATTTGTTACTCACACGTTAAGTTCGATGAAAACCCTGAAACCGTGCTGGTAATTGGCGCAGCATTTGGGCAAGATGTCTTTCTTGTACATTGGAAGTTGTGTTGATCTCCGGCAGGTTAGGTCGAACCCCAGACTATGCCCATTTCTCTCGAAAAGTTCGTCCAGCAACTGGAAGAAAGCGGCGTTCTGGCCAGCGATACACTACAGAACTTTTTGCCGCCTAAGGCATCTCCGCAGAATGCCGAAGAACTGGGCCGGGAACTCATCCGCCAGAAAAAACTGACCAAATTCCAGGTCGAAGAGATCTACCGGGGTAAGGGGAAGTCGCTGACGCTGGGTAACTACGTCTTAATGGAGAAGATTGGTGCCGGCGGGATGGGGCAGGTGTTTAAGGCTCGGCACCGCCGGATGGACCGGTTCGTGGCGGTCAAGCTGCTGCCACCCGCCATGACCAAGGACAAGGCGGCCATCGCCCGGTTTGAGCGGGAGGTGAAAGCCGCAGCCAAGCTCCGCCACCCTAACATTGTCGCCGCTGACGATGCAGATTGCGCCAATGGCGTCCACTTCCTGGTGATGGAACTCGTGGACGGGACTGACCTGGCGGAGCTGGTCCGGAAGAACGGACCGTTCCCGGTCGAGATGGCGGTGAACTACATCCAGCAGGCGGCGCGGGGTCTCGAGGCGGCTCACAACGAAGGGATCGTGCATCGGGACATCAAGCCCGCCAATTTGCTGCTGGATAAAAAGGGGACCGTTAAGATCCTGGACATGGGCCTGGCTCGTCTGAACGGAGACGATGCCGCCGGGCAGGCCGAACTCACCGGCACCGGCATGGTGATGGGGACCGTGGATTACATGGCTCCCGAGCAGGCCCTCAGTACAAAGCATGCGGATAGCCGGGCGGATATCTACGCGCTGGGGTGTTCGCTCTATTACCTGCTCACGGGCCAGGCGACGTACGGCGGCGAGACGCTGATGGCGAAACTGCTCGCTCATCGAGATGGTTTAATCCCCTCCTTGCGCGCGACCCGTCCCGACATCCCGGAACAGGTCCAAGCCGTCTTCCAGAAGATGGTCGCCAAGGCGGTGCAGGATCGCTACCAGACGATGACTGACGTGATCGCCGCGCTGGAGCACTGCGACCCCCGGACGGCATCGTCCGCCAATACGCTGCAGACACAGTTACCGTCTGGCAATACGCAGCAGACACAGACTTCGTTCGCCGGTTCCGGCATGACTGATTTCCTCAAAGGCTTCCCCAGCCTGCAGGAGCCCGCCCCGACGATCGCGGCCAAAGCCCGCGCGAAGCCGGTGGCTGTCGACGGCAACCGCCGGAAGTTGCTGATTGGAGGCGGCATTCTCGGCGCGCTGAGCTTGCTGATCGTGGTGGTCGTCATGGTCAATGGGTCGAGCTCCAAGACGCCAGTGCCGAAGGGCGAGCGTAACGGCAAGGTCGTCCGGAAAGCCAAGCCGCGGGCGCCTGGCGATAATCCTGCCGCTGAACTGCAGCCGGGGCAGCTCGCCGTTGAAGCTCCCGGCATCGATGAGTGGGTCAAAGGCGTCGCCGCCCTGCTCGCCGAGCAGCAGGTGACAGCGGTCAGCAAGAAGCTGGTGGAGTTGAATCCGGGGTTCGATGGGAAGGTCACCGGCTGGGGGGCCGGAAGTCCTCTGATCACAGACGGTGTGGTCAGTGAGATCGGTTTTGCCACGGAGCACGTGAGCGATATTTCGCCAGTGCGGGCCTTGAGCGGGCTGAGACGACTCAACTGTAATGGAGGTAATAATATTGGAAAACTCAGCGACCTCCGCCCGCTGCAAGGAATGCAGCTTGTGACGCTATCTCTCGAGGGCACTCAGGTTGCTGACCTGACTCCATTGACCGGAATGCCGCTTGTGACGCTATCTCTCCTGGGCACTCAGGTAGCTGACCTGACTCCATTGACCGGAATGCAGCTTGTGACGCTGTCTCTCCAGGGCACTCAGGTTGCTGACCTGACTCCATTGACCGGAATGCCGCTTGACTTTTTAACCTGTTGGGGCAGTCCCATTCGGAGTCTCTCACCCCTCAAAAACGTGCCGCTCACACAGCTTACTGTGAGCAGCCTCGTAGATACCGATTTGTCCCCTCTGGCAGGCATGAAATTGATATCGCTATCGCTTACCGAACCAAAAATCAAAGACATTTCCGTATTAGAGGGAATGCCCTTAATAAATTTAGTGATCGTGCAGACAGGCGTTTCCGATCTCTCGCCGTTGCAAGGGATGCCGCTCGAATCCCTGCAGTGCAACCATACGCCGGTATCGGATCTCTCACCCTTACAAGGCCTGAAGTTGAAGACCTTAGCCTTGACTCCCGAGAACATCACCGCCGGGATCGACATGATCCACCAAATGAAATCGATCGAATCCATATCAGCAGACGGAGGTGCATTAATACCCGCTGCGGACTTCTGGAAGAAGTATGAGGCGGGCGACTTCGACAAGGGCATCAAAACTTTCAAGTCTCCCGCCTTCCAGCAATGGATGAAAGACGTCGCCGCACTGCCCGCCGAGCAGCAGGTGGCAGCCGTCCGCAACAAGCTGGTGGAGTTGAATCCGGAGTTTGATGGGACACTTTCGAACCCCTGGAATGCATCGCTCCCACCGACCCCTGTGGACGGCAAGATTGTCGAATTAACGATCGACACCGACAAAGTGACCGATCTCTCACCGCTGCGCGCATTCCCCGAATTAAGCGTGTTGGCATGTTCTGCGAAAAAGAATCCCGCGAGGCAACTCGACCTGTCACCGTTACGCGGAACGAAAGTGACCAGTCTGCGTTGCTCGCAAGAATTAGTGGATTATTCTACGCTGAGGGGCCTGAAACTCACGACATTCGCATGCTATGGCCCGGGAAACACAAACTTGACCCCGCTGTCAGGACTGCCCCTTCAAAATCTCGCGCTCTCCGGAAATTGGTTTGTCGAGAATCTGCAGCCCTTGAAGCGGATGCCGCTGACCGTTTTTTCCTGTGACAATTGTCTCGTCGCAGACCTGTCCCCGCTGAGGGGGATGCAACTCACCATTCTGGCCTGCCAATCCACGCAAGTGACTGACTTGTTACCACTCAAGGGGATGCCACTGGAAGTGCTGTCTTGCGAAAAGACGCTCATTACGGACCTGTCACCCCTGGCCGGGATGAAGCTGAAGAAGTTGTCGTTCACGCCCAAACCCGAGCTCAGGGGGCTGCAAGCCATCCGCCATATGGACAGCTTAGTGGAAATCGGGCCGTCCCAGGGAGAATTGATGCCCCGCAGCGAATTCTGGAGAAAATTCGATGCCGGAGAATTCAAATGACCCTGAAGTCAAGCAGGTGAGGCTGTGCCTGACGTGCTCACTCTGCGACGATTTTGCAGGAGAATTGCGATTGCCGCTCTGGGTTACTTCGGTTGTAGCCGCGCTCGCGAGAACGCGGGCGAGTGACTGGCGAAGCCCGCAATCTGGCGAGATACGGCTACGACGAGTTGCTCGTCGAGAGTGAATTAAAACGGGATAGAAAACGCCATCGTGTTGAACGCGTCAGGCACAGCCTGACCTACCTCGCTTGATTCCCAAGGGTCGTTTATGGCTCTGCTGCAGTTGGACGTTCAAGGCTATCGTTCGCTGCGGGATATTCGTATTCCGTTGCGGCAATTGAATGTGATCACCGGCCCCAATGGCTCCGGGAAATCGAATCTGTATCGTGCGCTGTGGTTGCTTTCGCAAATCTGCGAAGGGGATTTTGCGAGATCGATCTGCCGCGAGGGAGGCCTGCTGTCAGTCATGTGGGCTGGGCCTAGAACCTCTAGTAAGAAGCCCGTTCGCATGTCGCTGGGTTTCCGGGCGGATGATTACACCTTCGAGATTCAATGCGGTTTTCCGGTGCCTTCGCCGGGGACACGATTCGGCTATGACCCCGAGATCAAGGAAGAAGCCGTCTGGAGTGGCCCGGTCCGCAAGCCGTCTACCACTTTCTTAAACCGAGCGGCCGGCATGACCTGGATTCGTGACGTGGAGGGGGAACGCGTGGAATATCCCCTGGTCCTGGGCGAAAATGAGTCGGTCTTATCGCAGTTGCGCGAGCCACATCGTTTTCCTGAACTCTTCGCGATCCGCGAGGAGGTCCGCGGCTGGCGTTTCTATCATACGTTTCGCACTGACGACGATGCTCCCATGCGAGTTCCGCAAGTCAGCGTTCGCACACCGGTCCTCAGCCATGACGGGAGTGACATCGCGGCGGCGTTGCAGACGATTCTGGAAATCGGTGATGGCGAACGACTGCTGGCGACAATCGCCAAGGCCTTGCCGGGGCGGTCACTGACGATCTTGTCGAATGACGAAATCCCGCAGATGAAATCTCCGCGCTACACCGAGTTGACCGTAGGTCTGGAAACGGACGGATGCGCCCGGCCATTGGTCGCGCGCGAACTGTCCGACGGCACCTTGAAGTTTCTCTGCCTCGCCGCCTGTTTACTAAGCCCGCGCCCGACAACCTTGATCGCGTTGAACGAACCCGAGTCGAGCCTGCATCCCGATTTATTACCGTCCCTGGCCGAGCT
>JAQGHS010000384.1 GCA_028291605.1 Planctomycetaceae bacterium
TGGATCGACTTCCAGCGGGTTACAAATATGTCAGCCTGGACAACAGATAGCGGATTTTTGTCGAGTTCTAATTTTGCATGACTTCCTGTATCCTAGCTCGCCCGAGCGTGCGTACGACAAAGCCCTATATACCCCGCCTCAACCCACGGAGCGACCCATGCGACCCTTTGTGCTAACGGACTTTCCTCCTGGCGTGGTATGATCCGACAGACTGTCACGGTAAGCGCTTGTCTCCACGCCTGATCTGCTGTTTGTGCGAGCCATCCGAATGTCGAACTGCATTTTTTGCGATCAGGACAATCCCCCCGGGCTGACTCAGTGTCAACTCTGCAATGCCCCGCTGCCCGACTCCGAAACGGCCATCCTGCCGGAAGATGTGTTTTATCAGCATCTCAAGCGATTGCTCGGTGAGCATCAACGGATCCAGGCTGTTGCCGCCTACCGCCGCCGCATGGGTGTCGATCTGACCGCTGCGGTGGAGGCCATCGACGCCCTGGAACGCGACCAGCAATTCAACGTCAACTCGTCTGATGCCGACCTGGAATGGGAGATCATCGGTTACCTCGAACGCTGCGAAAAAATCGCCGCCATCAAGCTCTATCGAGATAAAACCAACGTGGGCCTCAAGGAGGCCAAGGACGCCGTCGAAGCAATCGAACTGCGCATGGGCCTGGCTCCAGTGGCCGAGCGCCGCGGCTGTTTCGGGGTGATGTTCCTGCTGTGTTCGCTGCTGACTTCGATCTGCCTGACATTCCTTCTCGCAGCCGAACCTCCACCCCAGATCACGGCCGCCACAAAAGAGGAAACCGGCGTCCTGACCCACGAGGTCCGCTCAGAATACCAGCGCGGCACCACCAAGCTCCGCGTCCTTCTGCCTGACCCGTTGGAGCCCAACCGGAAATACCCCGTCATCTATGTACTGCCGGTCGAAGCGGGCGACGAAAATCGTTACGGAAATGGCCTCAACGAAATCGTACAGAAGGGTCTGCATCGCCAATATCCGATCATCTTCGTCGCCCCGACTTTTTCACATTTGCCGTGGTATGCCGATCACCCCACCGATGCCACCATCCGGCAGGAATCCTATTTACTACAGGTTGTCCTCCCCTACATCGGCGAGCACTACCCGACGCTCAAAGAACCCAGCGGACGCTGGCTGCTGGGCTTCAGCAAATCGGGGTGGGGAGCATTCAGTCTCCTGCTGCGAAATCCCAAGGTATTTGGCCGAGCCTCCGCCTGGGACGCCCCCCTGATGATGGCCGACCCCAGTCGTTACGGCATGTCACAGATCCTGGAAACACAGGCCAACTTCGAGAAATACCAACTGACGCGCCTTCTGGAATCACGTGCGACCGAACTCCAGGGCGACCCCCGATTGATCATCCTGGGCTACGACAATTTTCGCACCCATCATCAGCAAGCGCGCGAGCTCCTCACGAAACTGCAAATCCCACACATCTACCGCGACGGCCCACAACGCAAGCACGTCTGGGGCAGCGGCTGGGTTGAAGAGAGTGTAGGCCTGCTGATCAAGCCGGAAGTTCCGCAATAGGAGATGAGCCACAGAAAGACACGGAAGAAACACAGAAACAGAATAAGAGCATTGAATGCTCCTCATCCTTTCTGTGTTTCTTCCGTGTCCTTCTGTGGCTCACTCTTCTAGTTCGACCAAGGGTCGGGCCTACGAGTTTTCGAAATTGGCCCCATCCATCGTTCATTCGCAATTCGGGTCGCGTCGGCCAATCTCGAAAAATCGTAGGCCCGACCCCCGAGCGCGTAACATCCTGAAAAAGGCATTTTTAGCCACGGATTCACACTGATTGAACACGGATGGGATCATCGTAACCTGAACGCAAATGGGAAGTGGCAACTTACCCCTGACGATCGTGATTCAAACAGAACGTGGATGGTCGTTCCTGCATTTATCCGTGTTTAATCTGTGTCCATCCGTGGCAAAAACTCTTCTCAATTGATTGGAGGCGATCGGGGGGTCGGGACAGATCAATTGGTCAACGCCACATCGTAGGTGTTCTTCCCCGCCACCGGAGTGAAACTCAATCCCGAACCACCGAAGCTCATGTACTTGTCGGGGATGCGGCTCTTTCCCGGCAGCGTGCGGGGCATGCCATTGGGATCCGGATTGGGCTGATCCGGTTCCGACGACTTGACCATGACCCGGTTGGCTCCCACGGGGACCTCCAGTGAGTATTCCCCCGCTTTGCCCAAGGTCGCGGCCACGATTTCTCCGGAAGTATGCTCGAACACGATCTGCCCCGCCGGCAGCGCCTGATTCTTGTAGGTCACTTTCCCAGAGACTGAACTCATGGGAAGTTTCCGCGCACCGGCACCACCTCCGCACCCCACCAGCCCGATCGAAACGGGCACCAGACAGATCAGCAGACGGACTCCACGAGTCAAACTCGAACGTGTCATCATTATCAAGATTTCCTGAACGGACAAAACGAACAGTGGCAGGAACGGAAACGCATGCCGAGGGTACGGATCTTCGTCGCCTCGGCATCTACGCGTCACAGCAGGAGCGCAGAATTTAGAACTCGCCGACCACCGCCCCATCTTGCTTGTCGGCCAGGTTTTTGAAGGTGGTCAGGCTGATGTTTTGCGAGATGAACCGCACGCCGCCGTCCATCAACAGCACGTGGATGCCGCCGACGTGCTGGCTGTGCAGGGCCGCATCATTCAGCTTGCCGGTGACGTTCGCCGGATTGCCGTTCGAGAAATCGTAGAACCACCGAGCGTTGGGAGCGGCCGTGACCGTTCGCAGGCCGTATTGCCAGGTCATCCCATCCTCACCCAGACACCAGGGATCCCGTCGTTGCCGCGGACCGACCCCGTTTGTCCGATGTTTAACCCCGCATACTCACCGACGCCAAACGTATTTGACGAGCCGTCTGTGATATCTTTCATGCCAATCTTGGCCAACGTCCCCCACTTCGTCGTGTAGCAGAAGACCCCGTTGCAGGCGAGGGCGCCACCAGCCAGTGGGCTCGTGTTGGGACCGAGATCAGACCCGCAAACCAATGCGTAGTCCACCATTGCAATGCTCCCATACCAGGCACCTCCGCTGACCGTGTACCCGACAGCGGAGGTTGGGTTGGAAGGGCAGACGAACACAGGAATGACCGTGTTGATGGCCGGTTGGGACGCAGGCCCATAGATATCAATATTGAAGTTGATCAGATTGTAGAGCGGGGACTGATCAAGGTAAGGCAGAATAAACGCCAGCCCCATGGCCTTCCCCGTGGCGCCAGTCGGGAAGACGGTCATCGCGTCATGGTAATTGTGCAGTGCCAGCCCGATCTGCTTGATGTTGTTCTTGCATTGAGACCGGCGAGCGGCCTCGCGTGCCTGTTGCACGGCGGGTAACAACAGGGCGATCAACACGGCGATGATCGCGATCACCACCAACAACTCGATCAGAGTAAAGCCACGTTTCCGCATGAAATGAACTCCAGGTAATAGAACCCTAGAATCGACATGAACTGTCTCGAACGGAAATTGCGAGCGCGTCCCATTAGATTTGAGAGACGAAATCAGTTTGCAGCTGCGGCAAAACAATGTCAATCGCGAGCGACACCGAGTGAGCAAGAAAATAGAAAGGAAAAAGGGGAATAGGTTCGTACCATAGAGAAACTGCCGGTAGACATCTCCCATGTCCCCACGCTCAACTCACTTTTGTTCGAAATAATACGGCATTCGAATAAGATGCGAACCAAGGGTCGGGCGTACGAGTTTTCGAAATTGGCCCGCCCCCTCTTTCATTTGCAATACGGGACGTGTCGGC
>JAQGHS010000559.1 GCA_028291605.1 Planctomycetaceae bacterium
CAATGTGCCGAGTGTCACAACCATCCATTCGATCGCTGGACGATGGATGATTACTACGGCTTCGTCAGTATCTTTAATGGCATTCAGCGCAAACAGGGAGCAGAACCTCGCGAGTTTTATATCTATAATAACGCATCGGCGGCACCGGCTAGAAACATCGTGAATGAGCGTCCTGTCCCCGCGACCGTTCTCGGTGGTGAAACGCCAATCGCCCCCAATACCGATCCCCGAGTCGCCCTCGCGAAATGGCTGACGTCACCCGATAACGAGCTGTTCTCACGCAATCTCGCCAATCGCATCTGGGCTCATTACATGGGGCGTGGTCTGGTCGAGCCACTCGACGATATGCGGATCAGCAACCCTCCCACCAACAAGCCGTTGCTGGATGCGTTGGCGAAACGACTGGTTGATTCCAAGTTCAACCTGCGAGCCTTGGTGCACGACGTCTGCACGTCACGCGTCTATCAGCTTTCTTCCAAGCCTAATGCCACAAATGCACTCGACGATCGGCAATTTTCACGCAGCCGGCTGCGACGCCTGCGGGCGGACGTCATGCTGGATACCATCGTGCAAGTAACCGGAGGTGAACGTGGTTTCGGCAATTTCCCACAGGGGACCAAAGCGATTCAGTTCTACCCACGCACGTCCGGCGACACCGGCGGACCACATCCCGGTGATCCCTTCTTCGAGACGTTCGGACGATCGTCTCGCGCAACGATCTGTGCCTGTGAAACGAAGACCGAGCCAACGCTATCTCAAACACTGCACCTCATTGCCGGCGACACGCTGCAAGGTCGTATCGGTGGCGGCGGAGTGGTTCCCAAATTGATCGAATCGAATGCCACACCCGAGGCGATCATCGACGCTCTTTACATCCGCGCACTCTCGCGGAAACCGTCCACGGATGAACTGGCAGGGATGTTGAAACTCGTGGGGACATCGACCAAGGATCGCCG
Source organism: Planctomycetaceae bacterium (assembly GCA_028291605.1). Classification (GTDB taxonomy): domain Bacteria; phylum Planctomycetota; class Planctomycetia; order Planctomycetales; family Planctomycetaceae; genus JAKFVC01. The sequence goes on from JAQGHS010000559.1 coordinate 957, forward strand.
AGTCTACGAAGATATCTTTTGGAGTTTGATGAACTCGACGGAGTTCATGTTTAATCATTAGTGCGGGTCGAATTAGTCCTTTCTGTCGTTTTAGTCCCTTAGAATTTAAGGACGGAAAGGACAAAAGGGACATAAGTCACGTTGGCATAAGATAGAGCTTGGCAGAGACGATATAGAAAACCTCCGATGATCATTGATCGCCCCTACAATCGCGTTTTCGCCATGGTGCTGCGGACAGCCGTGCTGGTTCTGGCCATCTCCACGGCGGCGTCAGCAGCCGACCCGCAGCCGATCAATTACGGCGAACACATTAAGCCGATCTTTCGTCAGCACTGCTTCAAATGTCACGGCGAGGACACGCAGAAGGCCGACATCAATCTCTCGTTATTCACGACCATCCTGAAGGGCGGCAGCGCCGGCAAGATCGCAGTCGCCGGCCGGGCGAGTGCCAGCTTGTTGTTTGAAGCGATCACCAATGAGGATGAGAATGCCCGCATGCCGCCGAAAAGCCCGCCGTTGCCGGCCGAAAAGATTGAACTGATCCGGGTCTGGATTCAAGAGGGACTGCGCGAATCCTCGGGGAGCAAATCGTTAGCCTCAGTCCGCGACCTCGGATTCAAGCCCAGTGCGACCGCAACAGCCAAATCGGAGGGTCCTCCTCCCATGCCGGAAAAGTTGCCCACTATTGAAGTCCCGGTGACGAAGCGACCGCTGCCGATTCTCGCGATGGCGGCGAGTCCCGTCGCGCCGCTGTTAGCCGTTTCTGGCCAGGAGCATATCAAGCTCATCGACCTGACCAACCAGCAGCAAGTCGGAGTGCTGCCTTTTCTGGAAGGTGAGCCGCACGTGTTGCGGTTCAGCCGTGATGGCCGAGTCCTGATGGCCGCAGGCGGACGTCCGGTTCAGTCGGGAAAAGTAGTTCTGTATGACGTGCGCAGTGGTCAGCGCCTGACCTCGATCGGCGATGAAATCGATGAAGTTCTCGCGGCGGATCTCAGCCCTGATCAGAAACTGATTGCCCTGGGTGGTTCCGGTAAAGTCGTCAAGGTCTACAACACAGAAGATGGCAGCCTGAAGTACAAGATCGCCAAGCACACCGACTGGATCACGGTCGTCGCGTTCAGTCCCGATGGCAAGCAACTCGCCACGGCGGATCGCGCTGGCGGTATGCATTTGTGGGAACCGAAGAGTGGTGCGATTCTGCTGACTCTGGCCGAACACAAATCGGCGATCCGCACACTCGATTGGCGCAGCGATAGCCGCACGCTGGCTTCGGGGGGCGAAGATGGCCTGTTGATCTGGTGGGATGCCTCGGACGGCTGGCCTGCGATTTCGAAGAATGGCCCACACACTCCCGCCAGGCCGCAAGGTGTCTATGGCAAGCTACCCAGCGGCATTCTGTCCGCGTCGTTCGGACCGGCAGGACAGTTGCTCAGTTCCGGCCGTGACCGGATTGTGCGTCTATGGGATACAAATGGATCTCAGCTTAGCGCCTTCCCCATCCCTGAATCGTTGCCAACTCAAACGGCTGTCAGTTACGACGGCGCGACTCTCGTCGCAGGTGATTCGGCCGGCAAGATTCACTTCCTGAAGTCGAGCAAGCCATAGTGCAGGGCTGTTGCTACTACGCCCACAACTTGCGATAGCCGAGCGGCGAAGAATCATTCCTGCCCACCGCAGCGAGCGCGCCGACGCAGCACGGCTGTTCGTTTCCGCAGCACTCGGGTCACGAGCGCGCACGGTGATTGTTTTCTGGAAGCGCCTCTGCCACGCGACTCCGCAGCCGGACGAATCCGGCCGACACAGGTTTTCCCGTTTTGAAATGCCTGATCGATTGTAGCACCTCTACGCATCCAGAAATCTTCATATATTTGACTCCAGATGCCGAAATCTCGTTTGTTTCGATGATTCCGGCAGGTACACTGCAAAATGCATCAATCGACAGTGCCTGAAAGTGGGTGGCAGCAGTCATTGATGCTTCTGGACGATTCCGTCCACTCTATTTTGAAAAGTCACATAGATTCGTCATTTTTCTGCGGGGTGTCGTATGCAGTCGCGCTTGAAATCAGGCTTTACATTAATCGAACTGCTCGTCGTGATTGCGATCATCGCCGTGTTGATTGCCCTGTTGCTGCCGGCGGTGCAGCAGGCACGCGAAGCGGCTCGGCGATCTCAGTGTAAGAACAACCTGAAGCAACTGGGAATTGCGTTGCACAGTTATCATGAAGCTCTGGGCGTTTTCCCACCGGCAATGATTACCACAACCGGCGCCATGATCGATGTCCCGCGCCGGGCCGGACTCGTTCATCTGCTGCCCTACCTGGATCAGGCCAACATTTACAATCTGGTTAACGTCAGCACCGGAAATTATGATTTCTTTCAGGCCTACTGCGCTAAGGCCGTGCCCGCTTTGGTCTGTCCCAGCGACGGTCAGGCGGACAATCCCAAGCCTGGCATTGGGGGAGCATCCGTTGCCACGACGAACTATAGCCTGGTGGTTGGACAAACCTTGGGTGACGCCAAGCCGGCCAACGCAACTGCCGCCTTCGCCAACAACAAGAAGATCAGTCTCAGAGATTTCACGGATGGATCGAGCAATGTCATGTTGATGGCCGAGACGCTCGTAGGATCAAACAAAGACTACCGTGGTTGGTACGTCAACGGCAACATTTCATCTTCCCTGGTTTGTACGCAGACCACTCCGAACAGTTCTGCTCCCGACGTTCTATATCCAGATCCTAATGCCTGCACCGACGGCGACGGCATCACCGATAATCCCGCGAAGAACCTGCCTTGCGATCCGGGATCATCCAACACCGATACACATTATTCCGCGTCGCGAAGCCGGCATATCGGGGGAACTCATGTTCTGCTGGGCGATGGCGCCGCGCGGTTCGTCAGTACCAATATTGATCTCACCGTCTGGCGAAATATCGGCACCAAAGCTGATGGACTGGTCGTGGGAGACTTCTAATAAGGCCGGTGAGCGATCAGACGCTGCGGCGCAACCATAGTCACGATTCTCGCGCTGCCCCAGATTCAGTTTTATCGCTGTCCAGCGCAAGACAATCGCACTTATGGACGGTTCCGTCCACTTTTCTTTACGTTATTTTTTAGTGTGTTATTCCTGAGAGGGACGATATGCGGTCGCGTTTGAAGTCTGGTTTCACATTAATCGAACTGCTCGTCGTGATTGCGATCATTGCCGTGTTGATCGCGCTGTTGCTGCCTGCCGTCCAACAGGCACGCGAAGCGGCTCGGCGATCGCAGTGTAAGAACAACATGAAGCAACTTGGTCTGGCACTACACAGCTACCATGAAGCATTGGGCGTGTTTCCCCCGGCAATGATTACCACAACCGGCAACATGATCGATGTCCCGCGCCGAGCTGGTCTCGTCCATCTGCTGCCTTATCTGGATCAGGCAAACCTTTATAACCTGGTTAACTTTAATACTGGTGGTTATGACTTTCAGCAGGCCTATGCAGCTAGACCCGTCATTGCGCTGCTCTGCCCCAGCGATGGGCAGGCGGACAATCCCAAGTCGGGTAGCGGCGCCGGGACCTGCGCCGCGACGAACTATGGCCTGATGGTCGGTCAAAACTTGGGTGATGCCAAGCCAGCCAATGCACCCGCCGCGTTCGCCAACAATAAGAAGATCAGTTTGCGAGACTTCACCGACGGATCGAGCAATGTGATCCTCATGGCGGAACAACTTGTAGGATTGAACAAGGATGTCCGTGGCTGGTACGTCAATGGCAATAATGCTTCTGCGTTAGTCTGTACTCAGACCACTCCGAACAGTACCGCTCCCGACGTGTTATATCCCGACCCCGCATTCTGTGTCGACAACGATGGCGTAACAGACGTCCCATTGAAAAACCTTCCGTGCGATGTAGGCTCGAGCAATAGTGATACACACTATTCAGCATCGCGCAGCCGGCACGTCGGTGGAGTACACTTTCTGCTGGGCGATGGCTCGGTTCGGTTCGGTAGTTCGAACATTGACATCACAGTCTGGCGAAGACTCGGCACCAAAGCCGATGGAGCAGTGGTAGGAGAGTTTTGATCGAGCCAGGTCACATCTGTTACGGTAAGAATTGCCAACCGAAATCCGATTCCGTATCGCAGTCTGAGTGCTGTCCGCTAAACGATTCGAACGATCTCTTCGTCTGGAGAAAACACATGCAGTGTCGGTGCGTCATGTCGAACGGCCTGTTCTTGATCGCGGTCATGTTACTTTCCTGCGGGTGCGGGGGAGACAACGTCCGAAAAACCGCGGTTAAAGGCGAGGTACTGCTCGATGGGAAACCCGTCCCACAAGGACGGATCACGTTCGAACCGACTGGCGGCACAACTGGCCCCGCTTCGGGTGCCAGTATCAAGAACGGGGCCTTCGAAATCTCGGCCGAGAACGGTGTCACGGTCGGCAAGAATCTGGTCCGCATCAACTCCAACAAGCCCACCGGGAAAAAGGTCAAGTCTTCGATCTCCAGCGACATGCTTGACGAAACTGTGGAAGGCATCCCCGAAAAGTACAACAGCAAATCGAAGCTCGAAAAGGAAATCGAAGAAGGGCCCAATGAGATTAGCTTCGATTTGGAATCTTAAGCTCAGATCGTCGTGACGCCCTCCAACTTGTGATCACGGGAGTTCCTCAATATGCCTAGCTCGAAGCGGTTGCCCGATCCGATGTTGTCGCGCCGCGACTGCCTGCGGCTGGGTGGCCTGACCGCCGCCGCGACGGCCTGGCCGCCGCTGATCAGCACTGCCGCCGCGAATGACCGCGGGGCTCGACCGGCGAAGGCCTGCATTCTGGTTTATCTCCTGGGCGGGCCCCCGCACATGGATATGTTCGATCTCAAACCGGATGCTCCCAAGGAAGTGCGCGGTCCGTTTTCACCCATCAGCACGAATGTGCCCGGTACTCAGATCTGCCAGCACATGCCGCGTCTGGCCGCGCGGGCAGATCGCTACGCTCTGCTGCGAGCGGTCAGCCATCCCAATGCCAATCACACTCCGATGATCTATTATACGTTGACCGGGCGGCACGTGGAGCAGCCACTGGTCGACAACGATGTCAGCCCGCCGCGTCGTTCGGATTTCCCCGCGGTCGGCTCAACGATCGCCAGACTTCGCGGAGCCCCCTCGGGACTACCCGGCTATATCGCCGTACCGGAATGCGCCGTCCGTTCGAATGAGGGCAACATTCGGGCCGCTGACCCATTACGAGGCGCCCGGGCCGGGTTTCTGGGTGCTCGCTTTGATCCTTTCATTTTAAATGGTGATCCGCGGACTCCCAAATCGTTCCCCGAAGTCACCTCGCCATCCGAAATCGACCGCTTGCGTTTCGATCGCCGCCTGGCTTTGTTATCTACGATCAATAGTCACTCACCACACACAGTCGCCGCACGCGGTTTCGACATGCTGCACTCCACCGCCGTACAGATGACGGGAACGGCCGATGACGAACGGCTCTATTCCCTCGAGCGTGAGCCGGCGGCGCTGAGGGAACGCTATGGGCGGCACCGTTTCGGACAGAGCCTGCTGCTGGCCCGGCGGTTCGTCGAAGCGGGGGTTCCGTTTATCGCGATTCATTTCAATCACATGACCAAGTGTGATGGCTGGGATACTCACGGCAAGAACTTTGAAGCGTGCGAACAGGAGCTATTGCCGCTGGTTGATCAGGGCTTGTCGGCGTTGATTGACGATCTCTCAGATCGCGGCCTCTATGATGACGTCGTCGTGGCCTGCTACGGCGAATTTGGGCGCACTCCCAAAATCAACGGCAATGCCGGCCGTGACCATTGGGGGGATTGTTCTACGACGTTCCTCGCCGGGGGCGGCATCCGTGGCGGCGTTGTCTTCGGCGAGTCCGATTCACAAGCTGCATATCCCAAGTCAAACAAGGTCGATCCGATCGATGTCCATGCGACGATCTATCACTGCCTGGGACTTGATCCAGACACTTTGATCTATGATCCGCTGTCTCGGCCGCATGCGATTAGCCAGGGGCGCGTGATTGAGGCGATTCTTTAGATCAGTCTCGCAATCAAATCAAGGCAGGTGAGCCGGGTGCCGTAAGGCCCCGGACGACTTTATTTGTCGCATCAGCAAACTCGCCAAATTGCCCGGGGCCTCACGGCACCCGGCTCACCTGTATATAAGATAGAGGTCGCCTGTAAACTACTGAAACATCAGGCCCCTTTCGGTACCGACCAATGGTCCGTCCGGTATTGTCGCTTCACCAGCTTGGCTCCCGCTTCGTTGTTGGTAATCTCTTCCTTCTCGGGATTGAAATGCAGGACCCCATCCACGCGGGCCGCAATGTTTGACAGATGCACCACCGTGGCGGCGAGATGTCCAACCATCGGATTCGCGTTGGTCTGCTTCACTGTGCCACGAATGACGTCCAGGAAATTCGTGTGATGGGCCGGCAAGTCCGCTGCGCCTGTTTTTTCTGCAATGTGCTTGTTCCGGGGACCGTACAACTTCCACCCCACCGTGTGCCCCATGATCAACACGCCCTTGGTGCCGTAAAAGGCGGCTCCGTTTTCATAGCCATCCTGGACGTAAGGCGACCAGATTCGCTGCTCAAAGATGAATTGTTTCTGCTTGCCCGTTTTGGGATCGGGGGCATATTCGGCGACCGAATACTGTGTATCGGGAAACTGCTGATCATCATCGAAGAACAGCTTTGATCCGAAACACGAAACCCGCGTCGGATGCGTTGTGACGCCCAGCCCCCACAAGGCCACATCCACGTCATGTACGCCGTCGTTGCCAATATCGCCACAGCCAAAGTCATACCACCAGCGCCACACCCCGGGTAGCAGATTGGGTCGATATTGAACCGCCGGTGCCGGTCCCAGCCAGGTATCAAAATCGAGATGTGCGGGCGGAGTTCCCGGTTTGCTCTTACCGATGGAACCGCGCAACTGGCTGTTCCACGCTTTGGAAACCAGCACCTCGCCGATTTCTCCGCTGAGAACCCGTTGAATGCCTTCCATCACGCATGGCGTACTGCGGCTCTGAGTACCGACTTGAACGACCTTCCCAGACTTCTGTGCAGCATCCACGAGCAATCGTCCCTCGCGCACATTGTGCGAGCAGGGCTTTTCGACATAAACGTGTTTGCCAGCCTCCAACGCCAGCAATGCGGCTGGAGTATGCCAGTGATCGGGTGTGGCGATCCAGACCGCATCCACGCTCTTGTCTGCCAGGACCTCTCGCAGATCTTGCGTGGTCTTGACCGTCTTCCCCTTCGCCTGCTTGACGACTTCCGCCGCACCGGCCATCCGTTGTTGATCGACGTCACACAGCCAGGCAATGTCGACATCGTTGCGAGCCGATAGCGTGCGAACATGGTTGGACCCCATGCCCCCCGTGCCAATCACCGCGACCGTGATTTTGTCGTTCGCTCCAGCAGCCTGCAGCGAGCTCGCCCCAGCACCAATGACGAGCGCCGCCGCGCTCGCATCTTGCAGAAACTCTCGTCGAGTCGTGGGATTTGTGGCCATAGTCAATCCTTTTTTCAGTCAACTGTTGCGGAAAAATGAGACGCTTGTCCGGCAAACATTGAGCGGCATCAGGCAGCATGGACTCGAGAACCAAACACTCGAACTGTGTGACACCGTCGCATCAACGTACCCAGTTGCGTTAGAAATACCAACCTTCGCGCGAACTCGACCAGGATTTCGGGTAAACTCCACGAGACGCGATCCGAATGACCTGCGGTAAATCTCGGTGTTTTCTACCCATAGCTGAATCTCGCCAGATTTAATAAATCAGAAAAGTGTTTCGTAATTCTGTAACCAGGGCAGACGCCATTACATCGAATGGACCGAGATTGAAGGACAGGGGATGAAAGCGTGATCGTCGCTCAACAGCTCCGACGCTCAGCTCAGAAATCGGGAGACATTGTGAATCATATTTCAGGTTCGCTGACCAATCTGTATCGCTGGCTGGTACTCTCCTGCATCGGAACCGCATTTCTCTGCAGTCATTCTGGAACATCTGCCGCACCTCCCGCATCGAAAAGCAGTACGCGGAGTGAACCCGTAAAGGACACCGTCGTTGAAAAACCGTCCCTCCCTTATTTGACGTTGATGTTGGCTCGCGACCCATCCGTGCATGAGGAGCTCGATCTCAATCCGACACAGCTCGACAAGGTAAACGCGGCCATTGCGAGCGTGGATCAACCACTTTGGCTGCTTCGGGATATCCCCGTCGAAAAAAGCGGGAC
>JAQGHS010000436.1 GCA_028291605.1 Planctomycetaceae bacterium
CGGGAGAGTATGAGTGTGCGAGAGTAACGGGGTGGCATCGCAGTCCCCAAAATTGGAGCTGTCAGTACCCTCATACTCACATACTCACACACACTCCATCAGTTACAGCACGATAATTCAGAGTTACGGTTCTCTCATGCCACGCTTCCGTTACATCGCAGTCAATCCACAAGGCGAATCGCTGACCGGCGAGATCGACAGTGCGGATCCGGCTGTGGCACGGGAATCGTTGATGCAGGCGGGACTGCGGGTCAACCAGTTGCAGCTCATTTCCGAACCGACAAGAAAGCTGTCGGTTGACGATGGAGCGGCAATCTCGCAACAAATCGCCGCTGCCACGCAGAGCGAACTACCGCTTGTGGGATCGTTGCGGGCGTATGCGGAAGAGGTGTTCGCAGGCCCTCTGCAGCGTCGTCTATATCGCATGTGCGACGCATTGGAGGCCGGCGAACCGTTGGAGCGGGTGCTGTCGAATCCCGCTCTTCAACTTCCTTCGTCCGTGTCCGCGATTCTTGGCAGCGGATTGCCGCCGGTCGCAATGAATCATCTGCTCAGCCAGACCCTGCGAGCCAGCACGACCACTTTCGAGTTAAGATCGCGCGCGGCCTTGTTGGTCATATACTCACTGATCATGTTCGCCATTATCTTTGGCCTCTGGTCATTTTTATTGTTGGTTTCCACACCACACTTTAAGTCGATCTTCGAGGACTTTGGGACAGAACTGCCTCCCATCGTCGTGCAGTTGATTTTCTTTTCCGACCTCCTGAGATCGTCGATGGGGCTGATTTGGCTGGCAATCCTGATACCGATAGGTGTCGTGTTGAGTCTGGCAATCCAGACGCGACTTTCGAAAGCGGCGCGTCGTCGATTTTTTTGCGGACTGCCAATTATCGGAGCCATGTACCGCCTGACAGCGCTCAGTGAATATGCCAAGTTGCTGGCGCTCATGCTGGAAAGCGATGTTCCGTTGCCACAGGCCGTCGTCTGGTCAGCCGCCGGTACGAGCGATGCCGACTTGCAGGAGTGCAGCGAGGCCGTCGCGGCTCGGTTACGTTGGGGAGAGGATCCAATTACTGCCAGTCAGACGGCTCACGGTTTGCCCGCTCATTTGCAGCAAATGTTACGTTGGGCGGCACACGGGGCGGCGGGCGCCGAGCCTTTGCGATCGATGGCGACGTTGCTGGAGATTCGCGCCAAATCACTCTCCATGATTGCCCTGCCATTGATGGAGCCGGTTCTCATGACGGCCACAGTCGCGAGCGTTGGATTTTATGTTATCGTCATCTTTCTACCCTTAATCAAACTACTGAATGACTTGAGTTAGAGCTTTGAAATCACCATGTTTTTGATTTTACCATTACTCCTGTGCTTGAAGCTCATATCGGTCACGATGCTGGCCGTGCTGGGTGCATTCTATGGAGTGGGATTGATCCTGTTGGCGCACGTCATTCGCAATGTGCGGCAGGAAACCAGCCGTAGCTCGTTGCGCGAGTTTTTGAATTATGTGGCCATCGATCAACTATTCGCTGCTGGGTCTACATGCGGGTGCATTGTGCTGTTGCTCGTCGACGGCGGTCGAGGGTGGCTGATATCCGCGCTGGGCAATTCGAATTCAGACATCGTTGGTTTGGCTGCGATCATGGCCTTTTTTGTCGTAACTTTCTTATTTGTTGGCATCCTGCTGCTGATGATGAACGCAGATTTCAAGTCCCGCGTTCCGACAGTTCAGCAATTACGTTGGGTTCCCTGGTCGAGGGTCCTGGTCGCGGTGGGCATTTTCTACAACCTGCCCACTGCGGGGGCCGTGCTGATTATCGCCTCGCCATTGCTGTGGCATCTCAACAAAATGGATCGGATTAGCCGCCAGAGCAGCCTGATCTGGACGCTGGCCATTGCCACCCGGCAAGGCTTGCCACTGGGACAAGAGGTGGCGGTACTCGCCGAAGGTCTGTGGGGCCGGGAACGGCTGCGATTGCAGCTTCTGTCTGAGAATCTCGATGCCGGCCTGTCACTGGCCGCAGCTTTGGAACGTCAACCGGGGCTGGTCCCGCTGTCGGCACTCATGCTGATTCGCATGGGCGAAGAAACCCATTGCCTGGTCCCCGCTTTGGAGAGCTGCGCCACCGGGTTTGCCCGCAAGCACGAGCGTCAAATTGAACTCATCAGTGCCGAGCAAACGCTGACATTATTGATGATTCCGCTGGTAGTGATGCCACAGATCGTCGGCTTCTTGTGCTATTACATCATGCCGAAGTTTAAGAAGATTTTTGCCGACTTCGGAATCGAGTTGCCTCAAGTCACGCAGAATTTCATCCATACTACAGACAACCTGGCTCGTTGGAGTCCGCTGTTACTGGGGTTGGGGCCGGCCGGTGCGATCGCAGTTGTGATTGTGATCTGCGTGAGAGATTGGGAACGCGACTGGCCGCTGCTTGATCTCCTGGCTCCCCGCGTCAATGGGCCTCCGGTTCTGCGTGGGCTGGCGTTGCTCATGCGGCAACAACGACCGTTGGCTGCCGGTGTCCAGGCCATGTCGTGGTCCCATCCTCGACAGTCAGTCAGACGCAGGTTGGAAGCCATCTACCGTGACTTGCAGGAGGGCAAGGACCTCGCCGATTCGCTGGCCGACAAGCGGCTGATACGTCGCGGTGAAGTGGTGTTGTTACGAACGGCCGAGCGGGTCCGGAATCTGCCCTGGGTTCTGGAGCAGTTGGCGGAATTAATGGAGCAAAAGTTCTGGTATCGAGCCCGCGTGCTCATGGAGGTCGGCTATCCCGTCGGGATCATCCTGGTCGGCCTGCTGGTGCTCGCGGTGGCCCTGGCCTTTTTTATGCCTCTGGTTCAATTGATCGAAACGATTGCGTGACGCGGTGTCGCCCGACTCTCTGAGTCGGAGCCCCCGGAAACAAGGAGTGCCCGACTCAGCGAGTCGGGCCATGAAGCAAGGTTCAAGAATGAGACGTACCAATCAACCTTTGACAGTCGCCGGGCCGCGATCGGCATCCTGCCGTCTACGGCGTCACGGCGGGTTGCTGGTTGAGGCGTTAATTGCCAGTACTGCGATCGGGATGGCGGCCATTCTGAGTGTCTCGATGCTGGTCACCGTCAGCGGCAATCGGCGAACGGCGGAACGCCTGCTGCTGGCCACCGAAGAACTCAGCAACCAACTGGAACGCTTGACTGCCAAACCATGGGCCGAGCTCACTCCGGAACTCGCTAAACAAGCGCAGCTGTCTTCGTCCGCAGCGGTCGGCCTGCCACATGCCGAATTGAAGATTCGCGTGCAGGCGGTCGACAAGCCACGTCCGGGCAAGCGGCTGGAAGGTGAGCTGCGCTGGCAGGATCGAGGCAACTCCTGGCGGCCTCCTTTGCGACTGACTTCCTGGGTCTTTGCCCCGCCGGAGGTCCCATAATGGTCAATCTACAACTGCGGTCCGGTGTGGCGACTCGTCGTCGGCGAGGTTGGACCCTGATCGAAATGCTGGTCACGATCTCGGTGATGGCCTCCATCACGGGCATCGCGATCAAGATCCTGACAACACTGCTGCGTGCCGAACGGAATGGAATCGAACACGTCACCCGACTGACGACCGTATCGCGGTTGTCGCGGCAGTTTCGGGCGGACGTCCGCGCGGCGACCGAATTGCAACTGTCAGGTGACAATCCCCAGCAGCCCCTCCTGCGGGTGACGAGCGAAGATCAACGCCAGATTCAGTACGAGATTCATCCCCAGGGATTGTTGCGGACGGAGAAGCGTCCGGGCCAGCCCCTGACCGTGACGGATCTGCTGCGCTTCAAGAACGGCCGCTTTCGGATTGTGGAATCCCCGGCACCGCCGCGTCTGTTGACACTAGTCATTGAGACCCCCGACACATTTGCAATCGGTACGAAGCAACCTGCCGGCGACTCTCGCGAGCTGCACATCGAGGCGCTCGTCGGACGAGATTTTCGCGATCATTAAAGCCTTGTTTACAAACACCTGCAACAGTTGAAGAAACATGTTCCGACGCCGTCCGATCAATCGCTCGCCGCTGCCGAAACGTCACCGAGGTGCCGTTTCCGTATGGGCTATCGTGTGCCTGGTGTTGGTCGCCGCGTTGTCAGCGTCGCTGGCCAAGCTGGCGATTGCCGGGTCGCGGCGAATGATTCAGGAACGGCGGCGAGTGCAAGCCGATTGGCTGGTGCAATCGGGTTGGTCGCTGGCCCTGTCACAGATAGGGAAAAACCCGGCCTACACCGGCGAATCTTGGGAGATTCCCGCTGTGGAACTTGGAGGCGCGGACGCGGGACGAGTCACGATCGAAGTGACGGCTCCGGCAGCGGATGCTCCTGAAGGGAAACACAAGTTGCACGTAGTCGCGGAATTCCCGGCCGGTTCTGATCGTAAGGTGCGCGTGACACGCGATGGAACTTGGAAGGTGGCGGTGAAACCGTAGCCCTCGTCCGAGGCTTCAGGACTCTGAGGTCAGTGACATACAGCAAAACACAACTCGCCGATCAACCGACGAGATTTCAATCACGAACGGAACCGAAAACATGAATTCATTCCCCATTACCACAGTCCGCCAGGTCCGGCGTCCCACCCGCGGATTTACTCTGATCGAGCTCCTGGTCGTGATCGCGATCATTGCCGTCTTGATCGCGTTGCTGCTGCCAGCCGTCCAGCAGGCTCGAGAAGCCGCCCGCCGGACGCAGTGCAAAAACAATATGATGCAGATCAGTCTCGCGTTGCAGAATTACGAGATGTCACATGAGCGGTTGCCGCCGGGATCCGTGAATGCCACCGGACCAATCAAAAGTGAAGCGGCCGGTTACCACATGGGTTGGATTGTTCAGATCCTGCCCTATCTCGATCAGCGGAATGTTTACCAGAAGATCGACTTCAGCGTCGGAGTCTACGATCCGAAGAATACCGGCGGTGCCGCCGGTGATGCACCGGGAGCAGGAGGAGGTCCGGGGGATGCAGGTGCTGCACCGGGCCCAGCGGCCGTACCAGTGTTCGATGCGGGAAGTCCCGGAGCGACCATGGTAAAACTGCCCGTCCTGACCTGCCCGTCAGATCCGGCCACGTCGGGGCCTACCAACTACGCGGGCTGCCATCATGATTCCGAAGCACCCATTGATGTCGACAACAATGGCGTGCTGTACCTCAACAGCAACATCCGGTTTGAGGACATCGCCGATGGCGTCTCGAACACGATGTTTGTCGGGGAAAAGAACCGTGCCGGAGAAACCTTAAGCTGGGCGTCGGGGACTCGTGCGTCCTTGCGAAACAGCGGGTCATTAATCAATTCTGATCGGCAGGTGTTTGGCCGCAACGGACAAGTCGCTCCTCCGGTGGTAACTCCCGCAGGTCCCGACGGAGCGAACGCCGCACTTTTAAAGGTCGGGGGGTTTGGCGGCTCTCATGTGGGGGGATGTCACTTTGCTGTCGGAGATGGCGCGGTACGATTTATCAGCGAAAACATCAATCCCGATCTCTTCAAAAATGTCATCAACCGAGCCGATGGAAGTCTGCCCTTCGATTTCTAGAATCAGTCAATGCCTCGATGCCAATTTGCCGGTCACGGAGTGACCGAGAATACAAGCTCGAAGCGCCAGCGAGTGCAT
>JAQGHS010000514.1 GCA_028291605.1 Planctomycetaceae bacterium
GCTTGCCCGACAAACGTGAACGGATTGGGCGTGGCTCCTGTCGACGAGACTTTCTCGCCAAACGGCAGATACTTGTAACTATCGAGAACCGCACCACCGGCCCCGGTCAATGCGGCCGTGTTGCCACTAGCATCGAAGTGGTAATAGTCCTTAGCGCCACTCGCCACCCGGGACAACAATCCGCCCCCATAGGCATAGTTGGCCACGAGAGTTCCGACACTGTTGTATTCCCCGACGATATCGCCTAGACCGCTGTCACCAACGGGATCGATCAGGTACTCGGTTCGCTGACCGTTATGAGTCGACGCCACCCGGTTACCCAGAGCGTCATATTCGTAGATCCAAGTGTCAGCAGGACCGGTGACGGTCTTCAGTCGATTCGCAGCATCGTAGGCGTATGTCGTCAGACCAGTGGAATCGGTCCGAGTCAGCATGTTCCCGGCACCGTCATAAGTGAATGTCGCGTCGCCCGAGTCCGAATATTGGTTTAGATCATTTGTTTCGTAATTGGTGATGACACCATTGTCGTTCACACTGATGCGATTGCCGGCTGCATCATAGTCGTACTTGATTACTCGCCCGCCTGGCAAATCGACTTCAATCAGTTGACTCGCGAGGTCATAAACATAGTCCGTTTCACCATCCAGCGTGGTCAGCTTGACGGGCCGACCGAGAGCATCGTAGACATAATCAAACCGGGCCAGAATCGTGTTGCCGGCGTTGCGATGGATGATCGTGCCGACCTGTCCGTTGGCATCGAACCCATACGTCGTCGTCGCTCCGTTGCCATAAGTTTCCGAATTGAGTCGTCCGACGTTGTCGTAACCCAGCGTGGCCAGCGTCGCATTGCTGGCGTCACTCACCCGCACCAGTCGCTCGAGAGCATCGTATTCGTAATGCACCGCAAAGCCGTCCTGGGTTGTCATGCTCGTGCGACTGCCGGCCGCATCGTAAGTGTAAGCGACCCAGCGTCCATTTGGATAATCGACTCGTGTAATCCGCTCGGCAGCGTCGTAGGTGATCTTCGTCTGATCGCCATCTTCAAGGATCGAAGTCACGTTGCCGTGGCCATCACTCGTCATGTCGAACACGCGGCCGTCGGAGTACGCCAAATGGGTCAGGTTACCCTGATTGTCATATGTCGCGGTCACCTCCCGGCCGTCGGGATCCTGAGTATGGACGACATTGCCGCGCGAATCGTAATCGAAATGCGTCGTGTTCCCTTCGGCATCGGTCTGACTGGTGATGTTGCCGTGGTTGTCGGCGGAATAGAACGTCGTGTTTCCGAGTTGATCGGTGTAGCTACTGAAGTTCGTCGGATTGACCGAATAAGTGAAGGCGAGCGACTGCCCGAGCGCATCGGTGATCGTCGTCGGATTGCCCTGCGCGTCGCGGTCAATTGTCAGGTGATAGCCTAACTCGCCCACCAGACCCGACAAGAGAGTCGATTGGAAATCGTAATTCGCGTTGAGAACATTCCCCGCCGTATCAATCACCCGGGCAACTCCACCATTGTCATCCGGATAAACCTTCGACCGGTTGCCCAGGGCATCGGTGACGGTCACCACTCCGTTTGCGTCGTAAGCATAGGTGATTGCCTGAGCTCCGCCGTTCTGAGTCTCGCGTGTCAGGCGGCCTTGAGCATCATATTCGAATTGCAGTGAGCGGCCGCCGGGGAACGTGACGGAGGCCAGTGCGTGTTCGCGACTGGCACCTTGCCCGGTCACATACGTGAAGGTTGTCGTGCCACCGGCGTCGGTGGAGGTCAGCAAGTGCTGGTTCGTTACGTCGTAAGTGTAAGTCGACACATGTCCGTAAGAATCGGTGATCTGAGTCACCTTATTGTTAGAGTTGTAAGTAAAGTTCAGCCGATCGCCGTTCGAATGCACCAGGCTGCTGAGTAAGCCACTGGTGTAGTTCGCTGCGATATGGTTGCCGCTGGCCTGATTGATGAAGCCCAACGATCCGTTCGAGTTGAAATAGATGTCGTCGCCGTTGGATTCCAGCAAATGGAGCGTCCCGTCCGACGCCCGCAACAGCTTGCCAGAATCTCCCGGGGGCGATTGGAAGGTCCCGTTGCTGAGCCTGACGAATCGCCGGACTTGGGAAAAGAGGACGACTTCGACGTCACCGGTCGATTCTGTCAGCGTATGAATGTTGTACGGATCGAACTGGCCGCGACCATACATCCCGAACGTATAGCGATCGGTAAGCGCGCCAAAAGCGTCTGCCTTTTGGAACTCAAACGCGCGGAGTCGCGCGGGGTCGTTGATGTAATCGCCAAACTGACTCAAATAGGTCGCATCGGCGGCCAGGACCGCAGCCTGTTCGCCCGAGGTCGTGCCGATCTTCGAGGTGAAATTGGCATAGATCGTATCCCAGCCGTCGGTGGGAATTGCCGGCGGACGGAAATCGTCTTTGAACAGGCTCCAGTCAAGTAGTCCATCGGACCCTTCAATCGACGCCGTAAAGTGGGTCACGACGTGCGCTCCAGCGGTGTCTGGCTTGAAGACAATCGTGGCAATGCCGTGGGCGCCTGGCGGCAGAATCCCGGCGGGCCCGTCATAGTTGATTCCCAGGATTTCAATATTGTGATCGGCATAGCCATCCTGGCCGGGGAGCTTCAGCTTGGCGTTGTCGGCGCGGATCAAGATCAGCGGGGCGGAGATATCGGTCTCACCCGTGTTAAAGTATTCAATCTGCACTTCACCTTCGACATTGGGACGAATGAATCGCGGGGGTGTCATGCGCAGTTGCAGCTCCTGAGCCGCACCCGTGTTGACCGTGAAGAGATCGTTGGTGGTCACATTCGTCAGCGGCCCGTTTTCCACGCGCACGTCATATCCGGAAGTCGCAGGCAAGCCGGTCAGATCAAATGTCGCGAAGAGAGTATTCGAATCGCGATAGGTCACGGTCGTCGCCGTCCGGGTGGTCGAGTTCGGGGCGATCAGCTTAACGACCGAATCAGGTGTGAATCCAGAACCTGTCACCGTAATGGTGGTCTGTCCCTGATTGCTGCCGTGATTGGGCCCAATGCTGCGAACTTCGAATCCCGCCTGGCGGGAGGAGAGTGTGAAGCTCTGTGCTGTAGAGGCACCCTCACGCCCCAATATCAGCACATAGTACGGCCCGGCTTGCGGATTGGCGATGAGAATCTCGCGATTCAAATCGGTCAGTGTTGACGCGGAATAGTCGAAGTTACCGGCGGTCGGGATGTGCCCAAAACCTACTAACACGTCCGCTTCAATCGGCACCGCAAAACTGGTCGAGAGCAGGACGTCAGTTCCGCTGGGAATGTCCAGCCGATAAAGCCTTTCCTGACCATTGGCAATTGTGCTGTTGATTGGCGAATTGAACGCTAACGTCGGAACTGATACATGAAAGACGCCCGTCGACGCCAGCGTATTATCAGTGCGGTTCGTGTCCGGCACCTGTCCCGCTGTATCAGCAATCACGATGACATGATAGTCGCCATCAATCACGTTGGGCAAAACGGCGTTGGCCTGTCCGTTATAAGACCCGTTCGCCGCCAGTCCACCCACGTGCGGTACCCGCGCGACGAGCACGTCGTCGGCACCGAATGTCGTATCACTCGAAAGATAGACTGAATCCGTCCAGTCGCCGGTAATGGCGATGGCATCGTTATTCGTGACGGTATATGGAATGGTCACATTTTGTCCAACGGTCCCATTGGCCGGAGGCGTGACCGATTGAGCCGAGATATTCGTCCCCGAACCAATCGCGGTCAGCAGCGTCTGGGTGCTCTGGACATCAACCGAGAAGAACGGAGACAATCCCGCAATCAGACCGAAATTGCCCGTCTTGCTGGCGTACTGCAGGACTTGATACTGGTCGCCCAAGGTGGGACCAAATCCACCGGCCAGATTGAACACCAGCCGGCCGGCAAACGATGCCTGCCCGGTAGACACAAGCTTGCCAAACAGCCCCGTGTTGGGTCGCCCGGCGATGCTCTCGGTGAGGGTACTTGTTCCACCGGATTGCGTGTATGTCCCGGAGACCGTCAGCACACTGCCGGCCCCCAGCGTGATGTCCCCCGAATTGACAAAGTTACCGGCTGTGATGAAATCGAGACCGCCATCCAGAGTAAAACTGCCCTGATTATTGGCCAACGGGACGATGTTGGTGAAACTCGCCCCGGCGCCGGTCAGGGAGACATTGCCCTGGTTAATCGTAAAGTTGCCACCACCTGGCAAAGTCAACGTGGCCCCGGCGCCCACAGTCCAGCTACCGCCAGTCAGCGTCGTTCCCGTGCGTTGCACAACCGTGTCATTAATGGACAGTGTGCCAGATAGGACTTCGATCGTACCGGTGTTGTCGAGCCGGAATTCTTTATTAGAACCGTCATGCCGCAAAGCAGACGTGCCCGCTCCGCCTGATTTTCGGAACACGCCGGTGTTCGTAAAGATCATCGAGCCACCCGACGCATCGCCGGGGACGATCAGGCTGGCGTTGCTCTGCAGGTCGTAGAGACCATTGTTGGTGAAACGCGTATTCGCATTCAGCGAAAAATCACCTGAGCCACTCTGCACGAAGGTCCCGTTATTGGTGAACACCATTCGCGCAAAGACACTCAAATCCGACGTGTACTCCAGCCAGCCATTATTAATAATCGTGCCGAAGAAGCCTTGATTGACGCCCGAATTGACCTGGAACATCCCTTGAGGGAAATTCAACACGGCCGGATTCAAGGGATCGAAGCCATCCAGCTTGGAATTAAACAGGATGTCACCTGGGCCGCTGCCCGTATAGGTCCCGGCCATTTCAAAGAAGTTCTGTCCGGTGAACTCCAGAACTGCGCCTGCGGCAACCTGGAACGTGGCATTCCCCATGGTTCCGCCATGGGCCAGGGTCATATGTCCGGTGTCGATTTCAATCACGCCGGACGACGGATTGTCAAAAAAGCCTTTAAAGATCACCGTGCCATTGCCGGCGGTCTTCTTAAAGGTTCCCGCGTTGGAAAAGAGTCCCGCATTGCCTTCATCCTGGGCCGTGTTGGTGCCTGATATCGGAGAATCACCCCGCTGTTCGAAAACGGCTCCTGCCAGATTGTTAAACGTGGAGCTGTTCAAGTTGAGCGATCCCGACCCCAGATTCAGGACCGTACCCGCATTGATGAACCCATTGGCAACGACGTCTTTCGCTGAGGATCCATCCAGTGTGATAAATCCGGAGTTCACTAAGCGTGTGGCCGAACCCGCCGTGCTTCCCGAGCCATTACTGCCGATGGCTCCGGACATCCAATGGAACAGTCCTTCCGGGAAATCCAGCGTGGCGTGCGACCCTTCGACGCCGAAGTCCGCCGAACCCATGGAAGTATTCAGCTCAATCCGCCCATCCCCCGAACCTGAGAACAAGCCGGTCACCGCAAATCCATTCGTGCCGCTTAATTCCAATATGGCTCCGTCTGACGCGTTCAACGTGCCGCCTTGCCATAAGCCGCCGCCAACGATGTTTAGCTCGCCAGATTGCACATCAATCGTGCCCCCTTGCAGATTGAGTGAAAACGTGTCCTGACCGGCACCCAGCAGTGACGTCCCCGAACCGCCGGTCTTCTTGAGCGTCCCCTCCACAGTAAAGGATGGCCCGCCGCCACCGTTGAGGGCAGCGCGCCCCCAACCGCCGTCGTTCTGGAAGTCATATACACCCGTGGGAGCGATCACGAACGTCGCTCCCGTATTGATCAGCAGATCGCCCAATCCCGTATGAGTGATCGTGCCCGTGTCGATCAGCTTGCTGAGTACGATCTTGTCGTCAGGTCCGGCAATCGTCATCGAACCCGCATTCGTGAATCCCGGTCCGTTGCCCGAGATCGTGCCGCTGAGCCACTGGAAATATCCCGGCGTAAAATTGATCGCCGCGGGCAACCCCTGGTTATCGAGGTTTCCGGTCAGTTCCACATGCCCCGCCCCGGAACCGGTCACTGTGCCAGCCACGACCATGGTGCCGCTGATCTCAAACACGCCGCCGGCCGCACCGGTAAAGTTCGAATTCGTTAAGGTACCGCCGCTGGCCACATTGAATCGACCAGATTGAATATCGAAGACTCCAGTTGAGGAACCATTGACGAGAATACGTGTCACCGTGGACTCGCCGGTTCCCGACGACTTCCGCAATGTTCCATCGTTTTGAAAGAAGGGGCCAAAGCCACCCGTGAATCCCGAGGAACCAATATCGCCATTACCCTGGAGATCGTAGAGGGCCCCGGTGTTGTTCACGATCTTGGTGTTGTCATCCCACGTGAGCGTCCCGTCACCGGTCTGGATGATTGTGCCGGCGTTCGTCACGTTTCCAGCCAGCCGCACACTGGTCGTCGGCACGATGGTGAGTGAGTTGGAATTCAACAGTCCCACACCGGGAGCAAACAGCAGCCCCGACGTCCATTGAAAGTAACCAGCGGGGAAGTTGAAGGTCGCACCATCGCTGGTTGTAGACAAGCTGCCCGTCAGTTCGACGTGTCCGGCTCCGGAACCGGTATAGCTGCCCGTGATCCCGATATTACCGCCGAAATCAAACACCGCGCCGGCGGCAGCATTGATGGTACCGCCGGTCCACGCACCAGTTCCAGCGGCCTTCAACCGGCCACTGGCCACCTCCACGGTGCCCGTCGCCGTGTTATTCAGCGCAATCCCATTCACGACCGAGACACCACTGCCCGCAGACTTGCGCAACGTTCCGTCGTTCTGAAAGAAGGGTCCGAATCCGCCGCCGATTCCCGAGAGGTCGATATCGCCATCACCGGCAAAGTCGTACAGGGCACCGACACTGTTGATCAACTTGGTATTGCCGTCGAACTGCAAAGTTCCAGAACCGGTCTGAGTGATCGCTCCGCTGTTGGTGAATTGCCCCAGCAATCGCACGTTTGTGGACGAGGGCAGCGTGATTGAGCCGGTATTGTTCAGCGGGGCATTCGCAAACACGAGCCCCCCGGTCCATTGCAGGGATCCGGGAACGAAATTCAACGTCGCGCCCGTATCGACTGCTGTCAAGGTGCCGGTCAATTCCAGCTCGCCGGCCCCGGTTCCAGTCAGGGTTCCCGAGACATTCACATTGCTACTGATCTCCACAACACCGCTGGCGCCACCCGTGAAGGAGCCGCCGGTCCAATTGCCTCCGCCGGCGACATTCAAGCGCCCGGCCTGAACGTCAATCACCCCTGTTGCCGAATAATCCAGGCGAATGGAGTTGAAGGCAGAAATTCCGGAGGCGGACGTTTTACGTAAAGTTCCGTCGTTCTGGAAAAACGGGCTGAAACCACCCCCAAACCCCGACTGCCCCAAATCGCCATTACCGGTAAACTCGTAGGTGGCTCCGACGCTGTTGATGATCTTCGTGTTGCCATCGAACAACACACTTCCGGCACCTGAATGGGTGATGGTGCCGTTGTTGGTGAATGAACCGGCCAACCGAACATCGTTCGCGGCGGAAATTGTCATCGAGCCGGAATTCGTAAATCCCTGCGAGAAGAGCACGCCTCCCTGCCAGTCGAAGCCGCCTGTACTTGCCACGACCATCGTTCCGAACGCATCGATTTCGGATCCGGCCTGCAACGTCAACTGCGTTCCTTCGACCTGCGTGAAGGTATTCACCTGCAGCAGAGCACCAGACACCACCAGGGTCTCGCGATCCACGATCGAATTGACAGTCCTATTGTCGCGAATGGTGATAATCGGATTCGCCGCGCCGCGATCGATGGTGACATCGTCTCCCGAGTTCGGCACATGGCCGGTGCTCCAGTTGGAGTCGACATCCCAGAAGCCGTCGCCGTCGATATTCCACGAGACCGCGGTCAACAGGCAGCGTTCTTCCAGCCGTTCGACCGAACCCGCCTCGGTGCCCAACTGCCGTTCGCGGCGAATCTTACGCACAAAGGGATTCATCCGCCCACAAGTCTTCACGAATCCGGCTAACGAGTTCCACCGAGCAGCCATCGCGCGCTCCTGAAATTGATGACCTGCGTCGAATGCCTCCGATGCAGGGTTGTGATGTACGGTGTAATAACTTTGGGGATACGGATGCTCCGAGGTGTACCAGATGGTATCGACGTAGGTCGAAAGCCGTGTCGCGTTGATGTCGAGCGACACGGTACATATCTGACTGTTTGTCGATAGAACCCCGCGAACTGTTCGAGTCCTCACAAACACAAAAGTCCGGCGAACTCGGCGTAAACCGAACTCATCCCCATTGACTCTGCTTCGTTGGCCCCGTTAGCGACCTGGGCGTGGTATTCAACCTCGGAATGAATCCGAGCCAGACATGTCGGTGTTGAATGTGCCAGGTGCGCGAGCGGATTCTGGAGAGAGTGTCCAGAATCACTACTAGTAGACTCGCTCTAAGGTACCCAAGTCAACTCTTAAGACGCGGTTGCGAGCTGAATACCACTGGACATGCAGCCCAAACCGGGAAGGTCGAGCCGGCTTGGCGTTCAATCAGGGAATATGCTATGCATGAGACCTGAGTATCGCGTCAAGCTGCGATACGACTTGTGGATTGACCAGAGATTGCCTGGGGGCCGCCATGCACTTGGAACAAGGTATCGCCGTTGCTTTGCGATTGCTGCAGCAACAGGCGAAAGCCAAAAACAGCGAACTCCTGGAATTGCTCGGGGGTGATCAGGAATTGCTCGAGAAGGTTCGGGAATCATTGATATTCGATGACCTGGCGCAGGACAAGAATGGAGTGGGGCTAGTCTATGCCGGGCCCGCCGCATCCCCCGCGACAAACGAATCACCTCCGGAGCAACCTCGCCCACAACCTGCGGCCCGGCCCACTCCGCCGCCCCTCGCCAGGCCCCATCTGATCCCACGTCCGCCGGCCCGGCCGGGTCCGTTGTTGGCTCCGCCATCCGCTGCTGCCAAACCTCCCGCCGGCCCGCCAACGCTCCGGCTGGGAACGTTCTACATCTGGAAAGCCGGAACAGAAACGGGGCCGTTTGACTTTAGTGAATTGCAATCGCGAGCAGCCGATGGCCAACTGACACATCAGGAGTTTGTGAAAACGGGCCTCGATGGTGACTGGATCCCCTCGAATAAGATCTCTGGTCTGTTCCCAGACGCGGACAAGGCGGCCGTGGACCTGCTGCTGGCGCCGGATCACAGTATTCCGGTCGTCGAGACCGCAATTGCCAACCCGGCTGCTTCCGCGCCCATCGAAGCGCCGGTGGTGCCACCTGACACAGCACCCCGCACGGCTCCGATCTCGGCGAATACCAGCCAGGCCGCTCCCGCGACGGATCCATCCACCCGTTCGCCCCGGGTCAGTTATTGGACACCGGAACCGGAAACCGTCAACCGCACGCTCTACCAGCGCGTCCGCCAGCAGCCGATACGCTGGCTAAGCGGCCCGATCCTCCTGCTGATTGCGTTCGGCGGCTTCTGGTATTGGCCCCTGTCGGAAAAATACGTCTATACCGAATTTCAAGCGGTGTGGACCGAGATGAAGGGACTGCGGGACCATCAAGCCAGTCCGAAAGAGTGGCGTGATTTTACCGAAAAATCGAAGGCCCGCGTGTTGCCGCTCTGCGAGAGGCTTGAACGTAGCGTCAATTCCAAACGCCCGGCTCGACAAGAGCTGCTGTGGGCGGGACGTCACTGCCTGTTGAAACTGCTGGAGGGAAGTGCCACCGAACCGGGGATGGTGGCCAAACTCTACGAGAGACACATGGACCGAGCCCAGAAGATGATGGCTGGCGAAAAGCTCGACGAGGCGATTCCCGCGAGCACCGAAGACCCGGCCGATCCCACTTCGCCGGCGAAGGCAGTCACGCCAGAAATCTCATTGATTCCGCCGGGGGCTCCGGGATACAAGCCGCCTGTGAAACCAGCCAAGTGACATGCCGCATGATGACATAACGTCTTGGCGCAACAACCGGACGGGCTTGTCACGATATCTTTGGAATGTTAGTCTCGAACCTCCCCCCAATCACGTTTGTTTATCCATACGCAAGTTTTGGAGGGCAGAATGCGGGCCACACGCAGAGCGTTTACGTTGATTGAGTTGCTGGTCGTCATTGCGATCATCTCGGTACTGATCGCCTTGTTACTTCCGGCGGTGCAAAATGCGCGAGAGTCGGCGCGGCGCGCCCAGTGCCAGAATCACCTGAAGCAACTCGGGCTGGCGCTGATCAACTACCATGATTCTGCGCTGCATCTGCCGCCTGGCTGGCTCGCCAGTAACCAAAACGGGTTTGGCTGGGGCACTCGCATTTTGCCCCAGATTGAGCAAGGAAACTTGTATCAACTGGTGAATTGGAACACGGGCATTTCGCTCGATCCAGTCAACAGCAGTCAGGTCGCCAACCGATCGCTGCCACTCTTCCGCTGTCCTTCTGACAACGGGCCCCTCAAGCAAGATAACTACGGCTCCACCGGAGTCGTCACCATTGCCAATCAGGGACTGGCAAATTACGTGGGCAGCTTCGGAACTCAGGTGATTCCAGACAACGGGACGAATTGGAGTCGCGGAGAAGGTGCGTTCTACCTGGCCAGTTCGGTCAGACTCGCCGATTTCACCGACGGGACATCCAATACGTTCCTGCTGGGCGAACGACGGTGGAGTGGTTACTGGACGTCCAGCGTGCCGAATTTCGGCGATGCTTATTGGTCCGGGACTCCCGACGACTGGATGATGGATGTGCTCGGCAGCACTGGAGTCAACTTGAATTCCAAGCATTCGTCGCAGTTCAGCAGCCTGCACGCCGGGGGAGCGAATTTTCTGTTCGGCGACGGCGGCGTTCGCTTCTTGAGCGAAAACATTCATTCAACCCCCGGCATTACCGCGGGCAGTTTGATGGGAGTTTATCAGAAGCTGGCCCACCTCAGCGACGGCCTGGTGGTGGAGTTCTAACATGAAAATGCTATGGCGAGCCATGTTGGGAACAGAACTGCTGCCGCTGCCGGCACGCAGATATGCTGCCACGAAGTTAGACCGTGGCGGTCCTCCGGATGTCGAATTGTTGACCGGCCTGCTGGGAGCGGAAGATTCCGAACTCCGGGGTGCAGTCACCGCATCATTGAAAACAATCGGCCCGGCGACGATTCCCGCGCTGATTCGTCGGTTGACCGACCAAGCGGCAGCCATCCGGGCCAATGCCGCACAGATCCTGGGAGAATTCGGCCCGGCAGCTCAAATTGCGGTGCCGGCCCTGGTGCATCGCCTGACCGATCGTGACACCACTGTTCGCACTCATGTGGCGCGGGCGATCGGACAAATCGGCAGTTCCACAGCGCAGGCGGTGCCGGCATTAATCACCTGTCTCACAGACAACTCACGTGAAGTTGCCGAAGTCGCAGCCGAGGCGCTCGGCCGGATCGGGCATCCTGCAAGCGAAGCCGTACCGCAGTTGATTGACTGCCTCGGTCACGTCGATCGCGGGTTACGAAAGAGTGCCGCCGAGGCCCTCGGAAAAGTCGGCCCGGCATCACAGGCCTCGGTTCAACTGCTGATCCAGCGGTTGTTTCATTCCAATCCCGACCTGCGTGAAGCGGTCGCTCGGGCCCTGGGTGAAATCGGCCCCGCTGCGGCCGTCGCCGTCCCGGCGCTCATTCAGCAGTTGGATGATCAACATCGGGCCGTGCGCGACGCCGCCATGCGCGCCTTGGGAAAACTGGGACCGACAGCCAAGGTCGCCATGCCCCGCATTATTCTCTGCCTCAGGGATAAAGACTGGCCGGTTCGCGAGGCGGCCGCCGATGCCCTGGCGTCATTCGGCATCGACGGCAAGAACGCCATTCCCGCGTTGATGCAAGCCGTCCTGGATGATCAGGGCAAAGTGCGGCTGGCGATTGTGAAAGCGTTTGGCGAAATCGGTCCCCCGGCGCGCTATGCGATTCCGTTACTCGTCGATCGATTGGATGACAAATACGAATCGGTCCGGATGGCCGCGGGGCAAAGCTTACGCACACTGAAACCGGTAGCCTGGGAATTCATCCCCGATCTCATCAAGCAGTTGGCTCATCCCGACAACGTAAAACGCAAGACGGCCGCGCTCGCCCTGTATGAATTCGCGGATATTGCCGAAACGGCGATTCCCACGCTGCTGAACAGCATGGCTGACAGCGACGATGCCGTCCGCGAAGCGGTCGCTCGAGTCCTGGGGCGCATCGGAGCCAATTCGCGAGAAGTGGTCGTCCGCATGATGGAATGCCTGGTCAGTGAAAATCCCAAAGTGCGTCGCGTCGCCGCGCAGACTCTGGGAGAAATCGGCAAGGCGGCCTCACTGGCCATTCCGACGCTAACTCTGCATCTTTCAGACAAAGACGAAGGCGTCCGGGCAGTGGTCGTGCAATCCCTCGGGAGAATCCGCCATAGTTAATCCCGTTAGGCGACCGAATACGTTAGTGCTACTTTGTTCCTATCGCGACGACTGACGTCTACCGACTAGGGAGAGACAACCGATTCATCCGCGGGAAAAGCCGCCTGCACGTCGGGCCGCGCGAGAATGATCTGGACCCAGATGCTGATTGGCAGAAATACCAGCAAATTGAGGTGCGGCATGACGGACCGTCCCGCCAGATCCTTGGATTCTGCACGTGATCCCAATCTCAGCAATTCGATGCTATCTCCCCAGATGCTGACCAAAGTCAGCCCCCAGAAGGCGTAGCCGCCAACGGCAATCCAGCTCATGAGAGTTCTCGGTTTGGCACCAAACCATTCATCACCAAAAAGGACAACTCCCGAAATCCCGACAATCACGATGACAATCAGACTCATGACCATCAATCCGATCGCCGGGCCCCGTACGAGTACCGCAGCTTTGGCGTGAGCATCACTCAGGCGCTCGGCCTGTGAAATAGACGACCGGTAGAGGCCCATCACGCAGCCCAGTTCGGCGAGAACAAATAGTCCGGAAGCCACCAGCACGAGACTCAGTTGCACCGCTTCAGTCGAGGAACCTAGTCCCCAGGCGCCGCCCAACTCGACCACGCGGCCATCAAATCCGCGCAACGAATCCAGGAATGGGCCACCAAAGCGGATTGCCAGCCCCAATAACAGTATTGCCGGTACCAGAGTCAACAGCATGATTTGCCACGACCAATTGGCAGAGCGCGAGTCTCTGGTAGACCCTACGGTGGAATTGATCGATGCCACAGATCGTCGGATCGAAATCGTTTCCAGCTCGCTCTTCATGTCGCTGGCGTGCTGGTAACGCTGTTCAGGATCCTGTTCGAGTGCCCGCAGCACGACCTCGTCGAGCCGTACGTCGACTTGCACTCTCTTGGAAGGGGGAGCGAACTTCCCCATCGGCAATTCGCCGGTGAGCAGCTCGTAGAACACGACTCCCAGCGAATAAATATCGGCCCGATGATCGACCTGTCTCGATCCCTGCATCTGCTCGGGAGCCATGTACCGCAGAGTCCCCATGACCTGATGTGTCGCGGTCAAGGAATGTTCACCAACATCTGCCCCCAGCAGTTTCGCGAGGCCGAAGTCAGCGATCTTCACTCGGCCGCGTTTGTCGATCAGGATGTTCTCCGGCTTGATGTCCCGATGGACGATGCCTTCGTCGTGGGCGAACTGCAAGGCATCACAGATCTGCGGCACGATCGCCAGCGCCTCGGCCGGTGTGAGCGTCCCCGCCCGAATGGTCTGTCGCAGGTTCGTACCGTCGACGAATTCCATCACGAAGTAGTACAGACTCTCCGCCTGACCGAAGTCATACACGCCAACGATGTGCGGGTGACTCAGCCTGGCCAGCGCCCGTGCCTCGCGTTGAAAGCGTTCGGCAAACGCGGGATCGTGGCTGATTTCAGACGGCAGAATCTTGACTGCGACCAGCCGGTCCAATCCCGCCTGCCGAGCCTTGTAAACCGCACCCATGCCCCCCTTACCAAGCAGTTCCAGGATTTCCAATTGCGGAAACAGCCGCTGCAACTCGGCAGGCGTCGGCGGGACGAACCCGGATAAGGCCGGGGGAGTGATTTGCGTCGGTGGAACGCTCGCATCTGCCTCTGACTGGCCGGGCAAACCCGCCTTCAGCAAGCAGGCCGGACATAATCCGGCAGGCGCATTCGCCGGGACTTCAGCACCACATTGGGAACAGGTTTGAGAGACTGACATGGCAGGGTTCCTGGAGGAAGAACGGCTCTACCTCTCTCTACAGCAAATCGTTCTCGGTGTGACACAAAATCTGGTCCGATTCTGAAAACTCTCGCCTTCAGTTCCGGAGAGTCTCGAATAACTGGCGAATTTCGTCGTCCAGATCGCCCGGTTCGAGGACGGTTTGGGAGACCTCATCCCGCAACAACTCACGATAGCGTTTCTTCAGCCGATGTGCCGCCTGCCTCACGGATTCCTCCGTCATCGCCAATTCCGCGGCAAGGCTCGCGTAGGCAGTCTCTGAGCGATCGCCGGTCAGCGTCCCCTTGAGAACTTCGAACTGCCGCTGCTTGCCGGCCAACTCGAATTCCGCCTGCAGGCGGGCGACGACGTTTTCCAACAAGGTCAACGTCCATTGCCGTTCGAAGAGACGTTCCGGCGTCAGGTCATGTGCCGGCTCCAGATGCAGCCGCGATTCACCCGCCTCCCAATCGAGCGACAGATGCTCGCGTCCGCCGCCACGTTTTTGAGCCTGAGTACGGTCCCATTCGTTGGCGAGGAAATTCTTTAGGGCGGTTAATAAGAAGCTGCGGAAGCGCCCCCGCTCGGGCGCTGCGCTGGCCAGCAAATTCTTCTCCAACAGTCGAGCGAAAAACTCCTGCGTCAGATCCTGTGCCTCATGCCGATCTGCCACGCGGCGGCGGGCAAAAGCATACAGTGGCAACCAATATCGTTGACACAACGCAGCCAGCGCCTGCCGGGATTGCTCGTCGGCACGGCCTCCAGCGCAGAGTACCAGGTTCCAGTGAGTCGTCGCGAACTCACCCGCCGGCTCTTGTCGTGAGGACGAATCAGGGTTGTCCAGAGTGTTCATCCCGAACACTTTACCATGCGGTGGTGATCGAAGCCCGAAAATTACGGACAGCCCGCTCAACGGCTAATAAACTCTAACAAAACCTCTGCGTCAGTTCAGAACCGCTTGAAAGTTTGCGGTTCTGAACTTCCCACAACCGGTTTTGTTAGGGGTTCTAAATCAAATCGCCGAAGTCCACCGGCCATTTCCTGACGTCGAGTAAATCGACAACGGTGGCCTGGCGCGTGGCTGTCTCCAGCAACACGATCGTGGGCCGGCCATAACTCCAACCGCTGGTTTCACCGGGATTAATCAACATCCGCCCGCGATCATCGCACTCAATTCGGGGCTTGTGAGTATGCCCGAAGACGGCAATGTCATAATCCACGTCGACTCCCCGCAATTGACGCTTCATATGCGAGAGAACGAACCTCGTGCCATCGTCGACTGTCAGATGCACGGGGGGCTCGGCCAGCTTGCCAACCAGCTTGATTCCCGATTGCAAACCGACCTTGTTCCCTTCGTTGTCCCCGAAACAGGCCACGAGCGGTGCCTTGAGATTCCTCAGCGGCGGAACTGCGATCGTCGACACGAAGTCGCCGGCGAACAACACGAGTTCAACTCGTTCGGCGTTGAATCGCTCGACGGCCAGTCGAATGTTGGCCAGATGGTCGTGAGTGTCCGCGAAGATTCCAATTCTCATGAGGACTACAAAGCCTTCCTTTTCAGGACCGTTACGAGTTCTGCGTGCTCGCCGACCCGACACTCGGTGCGCCATTCGTTACGAAGGATCGCGGGTGCCGATCTCAATGTTGATGAGCTAACCCGGGTACTCGTACCAGAATAGATATCTGCTGGCTGCCGGTCAACGAATTGAACGGCCCTGGCGTAACAGCGATCAAACCACACCCTTGCCCAAACGTGTGAGACTCGGCATTTCCCAGCCAACCAAAGTCGGTACGCCTCTCCTAACTTCAAGATCTCGTACGGACGGCGATGGCTCACAGGATCACACAGATTTGGCGAGTTGAGTGAAAGACCTCATTCCTCACAATTGCGGCCCCAGCGGACAATTGGCCAGTCAATCGAACAGCTATCAATTCAGTGCTCGAGAAGTGTCCGTTATGAATGACTCGACAATCGTTGACGGCCTGCACGCACTCTCAGGCAATCGATACCTATAACCACTATCTTCTGCTTATCATGTTCTCTATATAAACAAGACTATGGCATTCGCCTGCAAATCCTGCGGGGACCGTGAAGATTGACGCGATCTCGAGCGGAACTCATACCGGACCAATGCTGCCACCTGGATTCAAAACAGGCACTTGAATGAGTGTGGCTATTTCGTCGGACTGGATCGAATCAACAAGGGCACTAATCAAAACGGCTCACAGATCACACCCGGCCGGTCGTCAGTATTTTCCCTCATTTTCATAAGTCACACAGACCGCACTTTAGATGGAATACGAGCTAAACGCTTAGGTCCGTTTCAACGAGTCTTGCGACTCTCTGGGCCGACTGATATGTTCGTCAATCAGCACGTCAATTCACGACACATCCAGCAATGACATCCAGTTCCGCAATCAACGAGAATCCAATTCTCCGGTGACATCCCACGCGCTCAGGAGTTCATCATGCCTCGTTTCTCGATCCGTTCGTGGTTGAATCGCATTTCAACTAGTCTGCGTCGTCGGCAACGACGAACAGTTCGCAGCATCGAGAGATTGGAGAATCGATTGGTGCTGTCCGCTTATTCGGTCAGCTCGACATTGGACTCGGTCGATGCGAACCCGGGGGACGGAGTCGCCGCCGATGTCGATGGCAACGCGACATTGCGGGCGGCGGTAATCGATGCCAACGCCTTGGCGGGAACCGATACCATCACCCTGGGTGCCGGCCTCTTTACGATGTCGCTTGGCGGACGTAATGAGAACGCCGCCGCCACGGGGGATCTGGACGTCAGCGGCAACCTGATCATTGAAGGCGCGGGGGCCGATCAGACCTTCCTCGACGCCGCGCTGCTGGACAGGTATTTTCATGTGCTGCCGGGCAGTTCCCTGACTTTGCGAAACGTGACCATCCGAAATGGGAGCGAAGTCAGCGGAGGCGCGATCCAGAATGAGGGAACTCTGGTTCTCGAGAATGTGACTCTGACTGCCAACTCAACGACAATTCGCGGCGGTGCGATCTATAACAATCAGGGCAATGTCACACTGCAGTCGGTCAACGTGTCCGGCAATCAAACCCGCGACGTCGGCCCGACGGGGGGCAATTCGTCCGGCGGCGCTTTGCAGTCCGACGGTGGCACGGTCACGATCCAAGCCAGTCAGTTCGCCAATAACTCTGCCGCAGCCCAAGGTGGGGCGATCTCCGCCACGTCCACCAACTTAACGGTCAGCAACACGGCATTCAGCCAGAACTCAGCGACGGTCGGCGGCGCGGTGCGCCTCTTTAATGGCACCGCCTCATTCACCAACGATACTTTTAACGGAGATCACGGTGCGATTTCCGGGGGTGCCATTGCGAGCAATTATTGCACGCTGACGATTACTGGAGGCTCGTTTACCGGGAACTACCTGACTGCCCTTTCGGATTTTGGCGAACTCCGGAACGGCGGCGCCCTGTACCTTGTCGGAATCAACTCTTCGTCCACCACGGCCACGATCACTGGCGTGACGTTCCAACAAGGTGGTTCGGGAGATGGCGGCGGCATCTATAACTCCAATAATCGCATTAATCTCAGCAACAGCACGTTCGATCATATGTCGGGTGAGCGAGGCGGCTCGATTTGGAACACCTCAGGGGGACTGATCGTCCTCTGGAATACCACGTTCGTCGGAGGTTCCGGAACGATCGGTGGCGCAATACTCAACAGTGCCCAGATGCAAATGACAAATTGTACGGTCACCAATACGACCAGTACTGGATCGGTAACAGTGCCCTCGGCCGCGGTTGCGAACACGGGGTCGTTCCAGTCGGCTAATAATCTGATCGCGGGCAACGTGGGCGGGCTGGATGTCTCCGGAGCTTTCTCCGGCCCCGGTGGCAACCTCATCGGGAAGCGAGGCACGGCAACGGGATTTACGGACGCGAGCGATCATGTCGGCACGTCGGCC
>JAQGHS010000602.1 GCA_028291605.1 Planctomycetaceae bacterium
CTATCGTGCCTTGATCAATTCGCGCAACAAAGTCTCCAGCGGGATCGGCGGCGTGCCACCGATCTGGGACCAACTGATGACCCCCGCGCGATCGACCACAAACGCGGATGGAATCACCTGCGGAGGATCGCCCGCCGTCATACAGCCCCACTCAGTCTCTACGCTGTAATCAGCATCTGACAACACAAAGAACGGGAAATCGCCGCCGAGTTTGAACGACTCACGGTTGGCGTACGGTGTGGCACTGCTGATCGCGAGCACCTTTTCTCCATGAGCAGACAGTTGTTCGTATCCTGACTTGAGGATCTGCAACTGGGCGTTCTTACTTGCTCCCTGGCTGGGATCAAAGAACACGATCAACAGCTTATGTCGACCGAGATATGTTCCCAGACGAAATAGCTGCGAACGTTGATCGTGCAGTTTGAATACCGGGGCTGGACGGCGACGCTGGATGGCGTCGCGTTCTGCGTCCGACAATTCGATCTGGGGCTGGTTGACCTTGTAGTAGACCAGTCCCCAGATCACCAGTGCTGCGAAGGGGAGTATTAGGATTCGAGGTTTGAATTGCAGAAGCACTGTAGCCTGACGCCCCCTTAGCCTGACTCTCCAGAGTCGGGCGAATTCCGCCTCGAAGCGCCCGACTCTGGAGAGCCAAGCTACAGCAGCCTACGGCTGCGGTCCTCCGACGCGGACATTGCGGAATTTGACCAGCGAGCTGTGATTTTGGAGTCCAAGAAAACCCTTAAGCATCCGGAGCTTGCTCTTGGGGTGAGTCTCGGGTGTGACCTTGGTCACGACCTTGCCGTTATGCGTCGTCGTGATGTTTCCGCCTTGGCAGTTGATCTCCAACGTATTCCACTGGCCATGCGGCTTGGAAACATGCGGCTGCGCGCCGGCGATGTCATAAACCGATGCCGAGAATTGATAGTCCTTCAAATCCTTGTATTGCGGGGCCGCGTCATCCAGGACTTGAACTTCGAATCCCGCGGGGGGTAGCGTGTCATTGTCACGATGATGATTGCCGTCGGCTGGCACGCGGACATAGACGCCGCTATTGCCACCCACATCAACTTGATAATCCAACCGCAGATTGAAATCACCATATTCGGCAGCCGAACGAATCCACGGGCCCTTCTCGCCGGTACACAGCAATAATCCGTCTGCGACCTTCCAACACTTCTCGGCGGGATCGCCAACTCCCTCCCAGCCAGCCAGGTCCTTGCCGTTGAACAAGGCCTTCGCGTTTAGCTCGGTCATCCTGATGTTACGGATCAGATACTGCCCGCCCGCGGGGACTTCAATCTGGAAGCCGACATAGCCCGTCTTCGCCGTCAGTCCGCCGGTCTTGTAGGCGGGTTTCCCGTTGATCTCGAGTGCGACGGTATCACCCACGACCGTGATGTCGAAGGCATTCCAGTCCCCCTCCTTGACCAATCCCGTGCTGGTGGCACCCGACAAACTGCCAATGTTGCCTTCTTTCCCCTGCAGCAGATTGATTTGATAGCTGGGCTTCGGATACGGGTCGCCTTCGCCTGCGGAGCGAATGAAAATCCCCGCGTCGTACTTGGCCGCCTGCAGGGCCTTCCATTCGACATGCAGCTTGAAGTCGGAATATTGATGATCAGAACGCAGCCAGCCATTGCCTGCCTTCAGACGGAGTTGGCCATCCACGACGTCGGCTTCGCACTTGTTTTCGATGTTCCAGCCGTCCAGCGACTTGCCATCAAACAGCGAGTACGTGAACTCATCCGGCGAATCGGCGACGGCTGTTGTCCCAAATCCGGCACAGCAAATCGCGACCGCACACAACCGCAGAACCATCGACCAACGTAGCATGACGCATGCCTCCAGGGTGCTTATTCAGGATTCGGTACACAGCGCGGTTTCATTGTAGTACTCCTGCAGGGAGTGCCAAGCGAAGCGGCGTAAGTCACTGCGATCGACCTAAGTCCCTTCCGTCCTTTCTGTCCTTTCCGTCCCTTCAAATTGCGGGGCAACTGGGACGAATAGGTTCACTGGGAGAAATGCCGTGACAAGTACGGCGGTTGACGCTGGTCTCTCGTTCAACGGTTACACAAATTCTTCAGAAGTTTGCAAATCTGAGTGGATTTGCGATTCAAAATTTGGGCGAAGCTGTCCTATAATTCATCTTGGCAATGTAACCAGCGAGTTGAAATCATCAACTCGCAAATTTCCCGAGTGATATTTCTATCACGAATAGAATTGTCAGTGGCCGAAACACACAGGGCCAGGCAGACCAGTTTCAATTGAATTGCCAATCCAGCCGATACTAAGCCGATTCTTGCCGATCTCGTTTGAGAGCTGTGCGATAATTATGAATTGCCGGGGATGACACAGGTCGTTGCCCAGTTGTCAGTCCAGGGATTCCTCATTCAGCTGAGGGACACGATCTTCCGCGCTCCACTGGAAGGAATGATCAATTGTCGGTCGATTTTCTCGAAACTCTGCGGCGCAGCGAATTGCTGTCCCCCGAGGACATCGCCAAGATTCTGCGCACTGAGCACTTCACCGCAGCGTCCGATCCCAAGGACATTGCGAAGGCGTTGATCAACCGGCAACATCTGACGCTGTTTCAGGCGAATCAACTGTTGCACGGTCAGTCGCGCGGATTTTTCATCGACCATTATAAGTTGCGTGAGATTCTGGGCACGGGCGGCATGGGTTGGGTCTACATCGCCGAACCGCGAGTTGCCCCCAATGGAACCCGCGAGCGAGTGGCGATCAAGGTCCTCTCAGACCGCATCAAGCATGACGTCGGACTGCGCGCACGATTCGAGTTGGAAGCCCGTGCCGGACTGCAGTTGCAGCACGAAAACATTGTCAAGACGCTGCAATACGGTCAGTCGAATGACTTGTTCGGCGAAGTCCCCTTTATGGTGATGGAATTCGTCGAAGGGATTAACCTGCAGGATCTGATGCGACTGCGTCGCGGTCCACTGCCCTGGCGACAGGCCGCCGATTGCATTCGGCAGGTGGCTGATGGATTGCAACACGCTCACGAGCGAGGGATGGTCCATCGAGACATCAAACCGACCAACCTGTTGATCACCCGTGATGGGCAATGCAAGATCCTCGATTTCGGTCTGGCGCTATTGCAGAACGATCATCAATCCGAGTTCTCGCTCGCCATGATTTTCGGACATCAGTGCCTGGGGACCGATGATTACATTGCCCCTGAGCAAACCTTCAACAGTCACACGGTGGATGGTCGAGCCGACATCTATAGCCTGGGCTGCACCTTCTACCATATCTTGACGGGCACGGTCCCCTACCCGCTGTCCAAAACGCCGCAAAAGATCGAAGCCCATCGCTTCAAGCAATTCCCGTTGGTGCGAGATCTGGTGCCCGAGATTCCGGAACAATTGGCAGCCATTCTCCACAAGATGGTGACCAAGCTGCCCGAGGAACGCTACGCGACGGCAGCCGAAGTCAGCGCCGCCCTGGCTCCGTTCTGCCAGCGGGACGAGATTCAGTTCAACTTTAATGAGATCCTCAAGCTTCGCGCCACAGAAGCACGCAAACGTCTGCAACTGGCTCGGCCATCGTCGCGCAGCAATCAATCGAGCACGGCGTTAAAGCCGTCGGGCGTTTCGCTGCCAGCGATGCCGCAAGGTGTCGTCGAAACCCGGATCCCAGCCGACACGACCCCCCGGAAGTCGGGAGTGGCATTGCCTCAACCGGTGGATGTCGGTGAGCCCGCATTGAAGCATCCAGGATTCCACAGCGATACGATCGCGGCGGACTATCCCCACTTGAGGCTGGTAGAACAGGTCAAGCTGATGTTGGTGCCGGTCCCCGAAGGACCGCCAGTCCTGCTGAACCGCGAGCGGATGGTCATCGGTCGATCCCAGGAGGCCGCC
Organism: Planctomycetaceae bacterium; assembly: GCA_028291605.1. Taxonomy (GTDB): domain Bacteria; phylum Planctomycetota; class Planctomycetia; order Planctomycetales; family Planctomycetaceae; genus JAKFVC01. The sequence continues at coordinate 3,882 of JAQGHS010000602.1, forward strand.
GTCCGCCTGGACTCGCCGCGCGTCTCGTCGAAGCACGCGCTGCTGTCACTGGAAGGTCAGTGGTGGCGAATCAGCGATCTCAAGAGCCGTAACGGCATCCGTGTCAACGGTATCGCCACGACCGATCAATTGCTGTGGCCCGGTGATCGGATTTCTGTTGCTGACCAGTTCCACTTCGTGCTGAAAGAAATCGCCCAGCCCAAGAAAATCTGGCCCCTCTGGGCTGTGGCTTTGGTGAGTATTGTCGCATTGCTAAGCGTTGCCGCGGCAATCTATTGGATGTCGTTGCCGACGTGACAAAAGAGTCATGCAGTGATTTCCGACAAGTTCGCAGCGCAAGCGAATTGCCGTGAGCCCGCTTTTTCATGAGCGGGATCCTCCGGAATCTCCAGCACTTACGGAATATCCTCCGAAACCAATAACGACAATGCGTCAATATCATCCGAGGCGATTCGGAATTCACATCAATTTCGAATCAACACTCATTGATTCAAGTCGTGTCATCCGATACGATTAGATCAGCACTGGTGATAGAGTGCACCCCTGACGAACGTCGCTGGGGTTGTCGGGAAGGAATCCCCTTCGAGGGCAGACAGCGTAAAATAAGGTCCCCGAATGACTGAACTGAATAAGCGGCAACTTGGCTGCTCAGACTTCCAACAGACGCTCCGCGGTGATCGCCGTTGGTTTCTGAAGGCTGGTGCGCTCGGCGCGGCGGGACTAAGTCTCCCGCAGCTGTTGCAGCAGGAAGCTCTGGCCGGATCCGACAAACGACTGAACTCGGTCATTTTGTTATGGATGCGCGGTGGCCCCAGTCATATCGACATGTGGGATCCGAAACCCGAAGCACCCGTTGAATACCGTGGAGAGTTCGGGACGATCCCGACGAATGTGCCCGGCATCAATCTGACCGACATGCTGCCGAAGACCGCGCAGATCATGGACAAGTGGTCGATCGTCCGCAGTCTGCACCATCACGATGCGGGACATTCGACTGGCGATCAGATTTGCTTTACCGGCTACAATTCCGGCCCCAATGCTGATGAAAACGTCCAGCCAAGTTGTGGCTCGATTGTGGCCGAACAATTGGGGCATCTGAATCCCACGCTGCCGACGTACGTGATGATCCCGAAGATGGTCCCGGGGACAAGTTCGGCCTACCTGGGAGTTTCCTACAAGCCGTTTGAAACGCTCGCGGATCCGGCCAAAGAAGGCCCCTTCAGCGTGCCGAACTTTGCTCTCGCCGACGGTCTGACTGCGGATCGCCTGGACAATCGTCGCGAGTTGCTGACGGGTTTCGATCGCCTGCAACGCAAGTTGGATGCGCGCGGTCAAATGGTGGCCATGGATCGCTTCCAGCAGCAGGCTTGGGGCATTCTCAGTTCCCCGGCGGCACGTGCGGCATTTGATCTCGACGCTGAGCCGATGGAACTGCGGCAGCGTTATGGATTCATGCCCGCGTTTGATCCGGGTGCCTCCAATCGCTGTGGTGCTTCGAACTGGGCTCAGCGGATGATTCTCGCCCGCCGTCTTGTGGAAGCGGGCGTGCGACTGGTGACGGTTGATCTGCGCTGGTGGGACACCCACGTGCAAGGCTTCGACTCGCTGCGACGCGGCTTCCTGCCCCGTTGGGATCAGGCCTATACCGCACTCATTCAAGACTTGGAAGAGCGCGGATTGCTGGATTCCACGATGGTCCTGGCGTGGGGCGAATTCGGACGTACGCCGCGTGTCAATAACGATGCCGGTCGGGATCACTATCCCAATGTCTTCAGTGCCGCGTTTGCTGGCGGTGGCGTCAAGGGTGGACGGGTCGTCGGGTCATCCGACTCGAAGGGGGCCTTCCCCAAGGACAATCCGAAGACCCCTCAAGACGTATTGGCCACGGTCTATCGGCATCTGGGAATCGACATTCACAAATCGTATCTCAACAATGCGGGACGTCCGATCCCCGTATTGCCGTCTGGGAGTCCGATTCTCGAATTGTCGTAGCCTGAAAAACAACCTGCGACGGGTGCCGCACATGATCGTGCAGCACCCGTCGTTTTGTTTTTAGAGCGTTTGCATGTTCGGTGAAGCGGAATCTCGTAAGAGTTCCGCCGCCAAGTCTGGAAATCACCGGGCTTTCGGGGTGACTTTGGATGGCTGCCTCGGCCGTTACCTTTTGTGACCTTCACGCGTCTCGTGAAGAGGGCAGGGAGTTCGGTTAGAGTGTTGACACGCTGATTGAGCATGTTCAGCTACTCGGCAATACCTTTTCATGAGGAGCCTGAAAGCCACAAAAAAACACCCCACCGGAATTCTCCAGCGGGGTGTCTGACATGACTTGCAATCTCAGCCGAGTCGTTTCGGCGTTGTGTATTCCCGTTCTTACTTGTCTTGCCACTGGGCCTGATTTTCGCGGTAGTTTCCGGCACTGTCGATGGTCCAGTCGGTGATGCCGTTGTAATAAGACGCATTGGTGAAATAGACGGACGCCAGCGTCAAACGTCGAGGGCTGCAGAGCGAGACCCAGACGGGTGGACTGATCGTGTTACTGATCCAATGAACGCCACCGTCGCCCCCCAGAGCGTGCAGGCCTCCCGGATGACCGCTTGTGAACGAGTAGTACGCGCCGGTATTGACGCGATACGACGGTTCCAGTCGACCCCATCGTGCGTTGCCGTACCAGACACCCGCCGCGCTGCCGATCCACTGCGGTTGCCAAGTAGCACTAGCGACATAGGCAGTTGACGGCTGCCCCGAGTACATACCGGCCTCGGCCACCGCAACGGTGTACGTCAGCCCGTCGGTCATCTCGCCCATGCGAGTGACGGGACCATCGTATCGGAAGAACCCATCGGTACCCGAGAACCCCGTACATGCCGCGTAAGAGGCAGTTGCCGAGCCCCATGCTGTCAAATCTGTATTCAGTGCTGACGGGCAACGGTAAGACGGGATCGTCTTTTTAGCGTAATTCGCA
>JAQGHS010000612.1 GCA_028291605.1 Planctomycetaceae bacterium
GGCTCGCTGCGTTTTGATTTGATCCAGAGACCCGACTCAGAGAGTCGGGCTACAGCTATGCAACGCCATTCTTCTTAAACCATTCCAACAATCGCTTCCAGCCGTCGTCGGCCTGATCTTTGCGATAGGTCGGACGATAGTCTGCATAGAACCCGTGCGGCGTGTCTGGATACAACACGATCTCGGATGGCTTGTCGGACTTCTTCAACGCAGCCTTCATCGCGTCGACAGTGGCGATCGGAATCCCCATATCGGCCCCGCCGTACAAACCGAGAACCGGGGCCTTCAACGACTCCACCAAGTCGGTCGGGTGCTTGGGATGAAGTTCATCCTTGTCTCCCACCAGTCGTCCATACCAGGCGACGCCTGCCTTCAGATCCTTATTGTGAGCCGCATACAGCCACACGATCCGCCCGCCCCAGCAGAACCCGGTCACGCCAAGCTTCGCTGTGTCGCCCTTGCCGCTCTTTTTCACCCAGGCAACGGTCGCATCCAGATCCGACATGACCTGAGCGTCGGGCACTTTCGACACAACGGTAGAGATAATCTTCTGAATGTCAGTCAGCTTCGACACATCTCCCTGTCGAGCGTACAGCTCAGGAGCGATTGCCAGGTAACCCAGCTTGGCGAGACGGCGGCAGATGTCCTTGATGTGTTCGTGCACACCGAAAATCTCTTGTACAACCAGGATCACCGGGAACGGCCCACCCGATGCTGGTTGGGCCCGGTAGGCGGGCATTTCGCCATCGGTTACCGGGACTTTCACCTCTCCCGCTTCGATCCCTTTGGTGTCGGTCGTAATGGTCTCGGCAGAAACCGGCAACACCGCCATGGCGAATCCGGCCGCCAGGCTGGTGACTACGAAATCGCGGCGCGAGAAATCCAATCGCGGCATCAGGCTTTGCAAATCTTCGTGCATCGTTGTGAAACTCCCTTGAGATGTTGAAGTAGCCCGCCGAACTGCTTTAGTTCGCGTCCTAACGGATTTTGCTTTGAGCGGTGTTTGGCGTCAAGAAGCCGGCCTATTTTCAGACCACTTAAGATTTGTAGCCACGCTCGCCAGCGCTTGGGTGGATGGCGGCCGCTCAAACCACGCTCTGGCGAGCGTGGCTACTTCAGGGCGTGGCAGTGGATTATTCAGTACTCCGCGCGGTACGCTACGACGCGTCAACAATCACCGAGCGACCTGCTCAGACCACTTCCGCTAACAACAATCCTGCCCGATGGAGCCTTCGCATGAGTCTGCATCCCCTGCGTGCCGTCACCATCCTATTGAGCATCACGGCCTTCTGCCTGCTCGCGCCGTCCACCACACAGGCTGAGCACGAAGGCAAACTCCAAATCCTGCTGCTAGGTGATAGCACCACCATCGGCAGCGTTTGCCGTCAGACGAATCCGACCGGCCCGCATCTCGAAGATGTCGTCCGATTGCTCCTGGCGACCGACAAGGACCTCCCCCCGACCAACGTCCTCAACCACGGGCGGGATGGCGAATTCATCCAAGGCCTGCTGACTGGCGGTCGCTACGACAAAGAGATTTCCAAGCTGCCGGGAATTGACTACGTCTTCATTCGCTATGGCTTAAACGATCGCGGCAAGCGCGCCGAATTCGCCACCAATTTTACGAAGGACTTTCTCGAGTTGATCGCCCGCCTGCAGAAGGACCATCCGCAGGCCACTATCATTCCGACGACAATCATTCCCTATATGACTGCGGAAGTGGATGCCGAGATCAACGCCTTGATCACCAAGGCCGCCGCCGAGGCCAAGTTGCCGTTGTTTGATGTCTACACGCGGTACAAGGCGGAACTCGGCCACGGAGAGAACATGCTCAACTACCGGCGCTACGCACTGGCCAATATCCCAGAGCAGCACCGCATGTGGGTCCAGCCATTTGTCCGTGGCGGCAGCGTGGTCACTATGGACAACACACTCGACGCCCACTTTCGAAACCTGCCGGGTTGGTTCGGCGATCGCCATCCGAATCTGGCCGGGTATCATGTGATCGGTGACGAAACGGCCAAGTATTTGTCGAAGCTGATCAAGGACAAGAAAGCGGCCGCAAAGTAACCAATCGCCTCACCACACTCATCAATCATCAGGATCGACCGCGCTCATGACTCTGAAATTCAGCCTTACTCTGTGCCTGTCCGTGCTACTGCAAATGCCATTTGGCACAGCATCCGCTCAAGGCCCTGCGGTGAATCCCACGCCGCAAGAGCTTCTCAAACACTCCAAACGCATCGTCTTCCTGGGTGACAGCATCACGGCCGCGGGGGAATACGTCGCCTATTTTGATACCTGGCTCCTCACACAAGGCCTGGAAAAAATCCCCGCGGTTATCGATGCCGGCCTCCCCAGCGAAACCGTCTCGGGACTGAGTGAAGATGGCCACGCCGGCGGAGCCTTCCCGCGGCCCGATCTCGCCGAACGTCTCGACCGCGTCCTGACCGCTACCAAGCCTGACTTGGTCGTCGCCTGCTATGGGATGAACTGCGGCATCTATCTGCCGTTTGATGAGACTCGCTTCAAGAAATATCAGGACGGGATCAAAGGTCTGAAGGCGGTCGTGGAAAAGGCGGGGGCGAAGCTGATCATTGTCACGCCACCGTTCTACGACGATCTGCGTTCCCCCCGGGCGTTCTCGTATAATGGGGTCCTCGATCGTTACGGCCAATGGCTGGTGGAACAACGTAAGGTGGGATGGATGGTCGCCGATCTGCACGAGCCCATGACCAAGGAAGTCGCCAAACGCCGGGTGGCCGATCCCAAGTTCACGTTTCAACCCGACGGCGTGCATCCGAATTCCGCCGGACACTGGTTTGTCGCACAACAAGTCATCGCCTGGTTCGGTGACGAATCCGCAACTGCCGCCGCGACTCCTGAGGAATTCTTCCAAGCGAAGAAACTTCCGCCCGAAGTCCTGCCCCTCGTCAAACAACGAGTGAGCATATTGCGAGACTCGTACGTCGGTACCGCAGGCCACAAACGCCCGGGCGTGGCCAAGGGGCTGCCGATTCCCGAAGCCGAACAAAAGGCGGCGGAGCTGACCGAAAAGATTACGAAGTCGCTCGCTGCGAAGTAGGTGGTGCCAACTTCAACCGACACGTTCTCAAATACATTTAAGAACTAACAAACTGCCCCACCGAGCTTGCCTCGGTGGTCAACGGGCCTGTGCACTACCAGCGGACGGAAGTCATCAGGCCCGTAGTGCACAAGCCCGAATCCACCGAGACAAGCTCGGTGGGGTTTTGTTAAAGCCTCTAAGATCAGGACTCCACCATGAAGGCTGCATTATCCTCCATCGTATTGCTCGCCTGCATCGCAACTTGCTGGGCGGCAGAACCAACCGGCGAACGCCAATGGCCGCGCTGGCGGGGTCCTCGAGACAACGGGAGCGCCTTGGGTGGAGTCTATCCGTCAGGCTGGAAGGACCCCAAACAGATCGAGTGGAAAACGAAGCTCCCCGGAATTGGGTGCTCCACTCCGGCCGTGTGGGACAACCAGATTTTCTTGACATGCCCCATCGAAGGCCACAATGCCGTGATGGCGTTCGACTGGCAGGGTAAGGTGACTTGGAAGACTGCCTTCGGGACAGAAATCGCCGGCAAGCATCGCAACGGTTCGGGCTGCAATCCCTCGCCCGTGACGGACGGAAAGCACGTTTTCGTCTATTTTAAGAATGGCGAACTGGCGGGCCTGGACCTCACTGGTAAGATCTTGTGGAAGACCAACCTGCAGGAACGATTCGCAAAGGACACCCTTTATTGGGATCTGGGAACATCTCCTGTTCTGACCGAAAAATCAGCCATCATGGCGGTGATGCACACCGGCCAGTCCTACCTCGCGGCGTTCGACAAAGCGACGGGTGATCTGCAATGGAAGATTGCCCGCAACTACACCACGCCTCCAGAAGGTGACCAAAGTTATTCGACCCCCATCATCATCGAGCGAGATGGCAAGCAAGTCATTGTGGTCTGGGGAGCCGAACACCTCACGGCACACGCCGCCGAAGACGGTCGTATGTTGTGGACCTGTGGTGGCTTCAATCCCGAGGAAAATCGCAATTGGGTCTCGGTGGCCTCAGCAGTCATCGATGGCAATATCGCGATTGTCCCCTACGGACGCGGCAGCCGCGTCACGGCGGTGAAACTTGACGGCCAGGGAGACGTCACCGAAACGCATCGGCTGTGGACTCGTAACGACACCGGATCGTTCGTCCCGACCCCCGTCGTCGACAAAGGCCGCATCTACTTTGTGCGCGATGGTGGAGAAGTCGAGTGCCTCGACCGCGACACCGGCAAGACCTTGTGGAGCGACCAGTTCCCGAAGAATCGCAATAAGTACTACGCATCTCCCGTAATCGCGGGGGGCAAGCTCTATGCACCACGTGAAGATGGGGTCATCTTCGTCGCCGATATCGTTGAAAAATTTCAGCTCCTCTCGGAAAACGATATGGGCGAACGCGTCATTGCCTCACCCGTTCCCGTAGCCGGAAAGTTATTGATTCGCGGCGAAGAGAATTTCTATTGCATCATTCCGTAGAAGTGATCGTGAGACAACGTCAATGCGCCCCGAGATACGCCTTGCGGACTTCATCGCTGGCGGCCAGTTCGGCCGCGGGGCCGTCCATGATCATCTCGCCGACTTCGATGACGTAGGCTCGATGCGCGACCTGCAGGGCCATGCTGGCATTTTGCTCGACCAGGAGGATTGTCGTTCCTTCGCGATTGATCTCGCGGATGACTTGAAAAATCGTTTGCACAATTTGCGGAGCCAACCCCAACGAGGGTTCGTCCAGCATGAGCAACTTGGGCCGCGCGAGCAGGGCTCGGGCGATCGCCAGCATTTGTTGTTCGCCGCCCGAGAGCGTCCCCGCTTGCTGCTTCAAACGTTCCCGAACCCGCGGGAACAAGTCGAGCGCTCGTTCGCGGTCCTTGCGAATCGCAGCCCGATCAGTACGCGTGAAGGCCCCCAGTTGGAGGTTCTCATCGACGGTCAGGTTCGCAAAGATCCCGCGTCCCTCGGGAACCTGGATCAATCCACTGGTCACGATATTGTGCGGAGCCCGCCCCTGAATCGGCTGCCCCTGGAACTGAACCTCGCCACTGCGCGGCTGAAGCAGTCCAGAAATGGTCCGGAGCGTCGTCGATTTCCCGGCCCCGTTGCCGCCGATCAATGTGACAATCTCGCCCGGCTCCACGCGCAGCGAGATCCCCCGCAGCGCCTGAATGGCCCCGTAAGACACCCACAAATCATTCACAGACAACAGTGACATGGATCAGTTCTGATTCTTAATGAGCCGGATTAAACAGGAGCGACTGGATTAGTTTAGGATTTTTTTGCCACGGATTGACACAGATGAAACACGGATTGGATCATCGTATGTGGGAGCTTTTCATGACTTTCAGCGCCGAATTACCATCCCCGTTGTCAGTTACAAATTCAGGACAGACCGCCTTATGCCACTTCTTAATCCGTGTTTAATCAGTGTTAATCCGT
>JAQGHS010000614.1 GCA_028291605.1 Planctomycetaceae bacterium
GATGTTGAGGCCCAGTCCCTGAGTGCCGCCCTGGAAGCGATCGCCGCGCGACTTCCGGGGTGGGCCGATGCCTGCCTGTCGGGTAACACGTTGCAGCGGGGGCTGATCGCCAACCTGAATGGACAGCGATTTATCTCTGATCCCGAGGCGATCCTGGAACCCGGTGATTCGGTGCTGATCTTGTCGGCTGATGTCGGTGGTTGAGGAGAGTCATTCCGGTTGATGGGAGGGCGAGGCTCCCGCCGAGCCGCTAAGTCTGACGATAACTGAAAGACCAAGCGGTTCGGCGGGAGCCTCACCCTCCCAACGACCGCAATACGAGTCTGCTCGTTCAGCCGCCGCTCACGGGGGGAAAGCATGCGACGTCGGAATCGGCCGTCAATGGCTGGTTGTCGCTGGCATAGTCGGTGCCGACTGCAATCAATAGGCTCGACGCAATCGGGCTCAACGCAGGGTAAGCACTGGTCAGCGCCGCACGGACTCCTCCGACAGTGGCCGGTTCCGGCAAATCGATCGTCACTTGTCCCGCGCCGACGAGATCTTTCGCCCGGGCAAACAGTTTTACGGCCAGCTTCATGTTGCAGCGATCTCAGTTGATGAGCGGAATGGCGTTAGCCACCGGTTCTTCTGTTTCGGTTCTTCTCTTTAGGGCCAACCCGACAAAACCGGCGGCTAGCGCCGTGCCGCTCACGAGACCAGTAACGCTCGCTTGTTCGGTTGGAGACGGCTTTTCAATTCCGGCATCAGCCCGTAAGCCAGTGCCAGCAGTTGCAAGGGATGGATTGTCGGAGTGGTCGTGCCTTGTTCCATCTGCAGCTTGCAACTGCTGCATTCGGTCACTCCGATCTGGGCTTTTGATTGCCGCAGGTGGGAAATCAAGCCCCACCCAATCTTGAGTGAATTGCGAAAATTCTCGGCGGCGAGACCATAGCTTCCAGCCATTCCCGAGCAACCTTTCTCGATTGTATGGACCTTCAATTCGGGAATCAAACGGAGCAACTCCAGCAACGGCGTTCCCTGGTTGAGGGCTCGCAGATGACAGGGGGTGTGATAGGCGACCTCGAATTTCATCGGGCGAAAATCAGTCCGCAGTTTGCCGGCCAGGTGCAGCTTTAACAGGTAGGCCCCGATCTCAATCGTGTTTTCGGCGATGACGTCCACGTCCGGGTGATCCATCATGGCCGGGTATTCCTGGCGGAGACAGAGCGCCGCGGTGGGCTCGGTGCAGATGATGGGGATCCCCTCGCGGGCGAATTCGGCCAGCGTCTTGATGTTCTTCGCCGCCAGCTTGCGGGCCGAATCCAGGTCGCCCGCGGAAATCATCGCCATGCCTGACGCCACTTGTCCCGGCGGCACGTAGACCGAGATCCCGTGATGTCGCAGGACGGCGACCAGGGCCTGCCCCAGTTGCGGGTCGTGCCAGTTCGCATAGTGATCGACGAAATAAACGACTGCCTGTTGTTCATTCCACCGCACGGGCCGCGTCAGCAACTGGCGGCGAGCATATTTCAAGAACGAACGGGGCGCGATCCGCGGCAGCTTGCGTTGGCGAGCAATCCCACCGACTTTCTCCAGGGCCCAGCGGGCGAGGGAATTCCCCAGCAGCCAGTTCGACAACCGCGGGGCGAGACCGGCGATCCCTCCAAAGGAATGCACGCGCGACAACAGCCACTCCGCACGACTGAGTCCGTGGGCAGCGACGTAGGCTGCCTTGGCTTCGATCATCATCTGCGGAATATTGACGCTCGACGGGCATTCCAATTCGCATTGCTTGCAGTTGAAACACAGGTTGGTAATGCGCTTCATGTCGGGCGAGGTCAGGTCGTCCTCACGCACCTTGCCGAGGGCATAATTCCGCATCAGATTGGCTTTGGCCCGGGGTGCCGCCTCTTCGACCGGATCGAGCCGAAAGATGGGGCACATTCGCAGATCTGCGTCTTGCGTCCGGCACGAGCCACAGCCGTTGCAGCGTGCGGCGGCGAGTGCGAGCTCGTTCGGCTGCCACTTCAATTGCAGGTCGACAATTGTGGGAACGGCGATGTTTTCCGGACGCAGATTCTTGCTGGTCAGGTGCGGATCGTCGGTGATAATTTTTCCCGGATTCATCAAGTTGTGAGGATCGAAGATGTCCTTGATCTCGCGGAAGACGCGGTACAACGGCCCGTATTGATCCACAATGAACGCGCTGCGTGAGAGTCCCGCCGCGTGCTCACCAGAGATCGTGCCGCCGACCGCATACACGGCTTGATAGAGATCGCGGGCGATGTCTTCCAGACGCCCGGCGTCGGCCGCGGTGGGCGAGGGGAGGAAGGGGCGCAGATGGATCTGCCCGGCTGCGGCGTGCGAATAAAGCGAGGCCGTCACGTGATGGCGTTTCAAGACGTTCTGGGCGGCCACCAGAAATTCTTGCAGAGCGGCTGGAGGGACGGCGATGTCTTCGACAAACGGCAAGGGCCGGGTGGATCCTTGCAGACTGCTTAACAAGGGGACGACTCGGTGCGGTAACGACCACAAAAATTCCACCTCGTCGTAGGTATAGGCGACATGCGCGACAACCGGGGCAGGGGTCAAATGTTTCAATGACAGCAAGACCTGGCGAATGCGGTCGCGGCTTTGTTCTTCGGTGAAGCCGACTTGTTCGACCATCAACGCCGCTTCGGCGACGGGCGAAATGATATGCGCAAATCGGGGGTCGGCTTCTCGCCCCAGGCTCAACACGCGCCGATCGAGCAAATCGCACGCACTGGGCTCGCACTGGATAATTTCCTGGACCGCTTTCGCCGCCGTCTCCATTTGTGAGAAGAGCAGCAACACCAACGCCCGGTGCGCCGGCAAGGGGGCGGTGTGCAGCGTGGCTGACGTAAACAGTCCCAGTGTCCCTTCCGAACCGACCAGCATCCGCGGCATGTGGAGGCTGGAGACTCCCAGCAGATTTCTCAGGTAGTAGCCGCATCGATTCCGAATCAGGGCCGGCTGATATTCTTTGATCAGGTCGGAATTGTCTCGCAGGACCTGAGCGACCCGGCCGACCAGGGACCGCCGCAGTGCCATGGCGCGGTTCAACGGGACGCGACTGTCAGAGTCCAAGCCGCGTGGAGGCAGCGTTTCGATCAGTTGTGATAACGGCTCGTCGCCAAACTCGACGCACTGTCCATCAGCCAGCACCATTTCGACGCGCAACACGTGGTCGCGGGTCGAACCGACACGTACCGAATGCGAGCCGGCTCCATCCACCGCCAGCATGCTGCCGACCGTGGTGACGTCGTACCGCGAAGGATCAGGCGGGAAGTAGCGGTCAAACGGCCGCAGCACGGCATTCAACTTTTGCAGGACCATCCCCGGCTGCACGCGGATCGTTTCGTCGCCGATACTCAGCGTTCTCCGCATATACCGGCTGAAGTCGATCACCAATCCGCGGCCGAGAGATTCCCCCGCCACGCCTGAACCCGAGCCGCGGCCGATCACGGGGATATGCATCTCGGCGCAGTACTTGACGACGATTTCCACATCTTCGCGATTCCGCGGATAGACGACTCCCAGCGGCGCAATCTGATACAGACTGCCATCGCTCGCATACATCGAGACCGTCAGCGCGTCGCAGCGGAGTTCGCCCGCTAGCAGTCCCGCCAGATCATCGACGATCCGCGTCTGTTCGTCGTTCATGCAATTTCAGTTTCAATAGATTCGGGATTCAAAGCAGCGATTTGAGACGGCTGGGGAAAGCCGGGAGTTCCTGATTGTTTCTAATCGGATGATAGCTGTGAGGGCCGGGTTCGAGAAGACGAGAGAGGGAATGACGAATGTCGAAATCCGAATGACGAAAGAATGACCAATGACGAATGACGAATGTCCAAAGTGCTTACTTTCTGCGAGACTTCGAGACGACGGTCGAGGTCATTTGTCATTGGGTCATTGGGATTTGGTCATTCTTTCGTCATTCGGATTTCGTCATTCGTCATTAACATCCCGACCGCTCTCATTTACAATCACGTCGTCCATTCCTTCCACCTCCAGCCCGACCTCGTTATGTATTTTGCCAATCCCTGGGGATTACTTGGGCTGTTCGCGCTGCCGGTGATTGCGTTTATTCATCTGTACCAGCGACGATATCCGCCGCTGTATGTCGGTGGACTGTTTTTGTGGGCTTCCGAAACCCAGGTCCGCATGCCCGGTCGGCGTCGTGACCGGCTGCCGGTCACCAATACGCTGATCATCGAGCTGATCGCGGCACTCATTCTATCAATTGTCCTGGCCGATCCACGGTTCGGTGAATGGGATCGAGCGACCCATCTGGTGGCCATTCTGGATCACTCGGCATCCATGCAGGGGCAAGCGGATGGGGAGCCGTCGTTTCGAGACTCGGCCATTCGAGAGTTGGAGGAGCGCTTCACCGAACTTCCCCGCCAAAGTGCCGTGACATTGATTC
>JAQGHS010000624.1 GCA_028291605.1 Planctomycetaceae bacterium
TGGGCGTCAATCGCGGGAACATCGGTTTCCAACGACTTGAGCGAGACTTTAGGCTCGACATAAATGACGCTGAGCGGTTCCTTCGGACGATCGAGATCGTGGTAGCGGGAATCGAGCAGTTGCACTCGAGACAGGACGGCGCCGGCGGAATTGAACTTCGCCAGGAGGCGATAGCCGGAAGCCGGGTTGCTGGAACCGATTTCGACATCTTCCCGATGCGGAGCCTTCTCGAGCTTTACCGGCTTTTTATCTTTGTCGAGCGGGACGTCTTTGTCGGCGACCTTGGGCGGGGCCGCGTCGGGGCCATCCTTCTTGACGACCTTGGCCGGAGCCGGCTTGACTGGGGGCGGAAACAGCTTCGGCGCGATGAACAGGCTCCAGACCCACATGATCATCAACGAGACGATAATAAAATTGACAAACCGCTGCTGCTCTTGCATACAAACCGCTAATCCTGCCGTGCGGACACGGCGTGAAAACTATTTTCTGCCCTACGGCTTTGATGTCCGACCCGATTGTCGCCCCGCACTTTCGGGATGAAGACAATTCGGATTGTCGTTCGAACGCCTGAATGGTACTGGTTTCAGGCATCAGCCGCCAATCATCGATTCGTACAGTTCAGACCGCACAAACCAAAAGCCCAGCCTCTGTGGGAAGAAGCCGGGCCGGGCGAATGCCATGTCATAGAGATTGGGCAAGCTTTGCCATCGTGCCCGACGTAACTCAAACCGTCGGGACCGGTTTTACCGACCGTCGCGGAGGCGATCTCCCAGGAAATTATCCAGCTCGGTAATCTCATAAATCTTACGAATCGTCGTTTCTTTGTCGTATTCCACGCGGCGAAACGTCAACTTGTCGCCATCCAGCGTGACATACGAGGATCGCGGATCGCCATTTCGGGGCTGCCCGACGGAACCCACATTGACCAGGATTTTCTCAGTCCCCAACGTGTATTGAAAACTCAATTCCTCAGGACTGAAAAAGTCCAGTCCTTCGGTAAACACCCCAGGGACGTGGGTGTGACCCTGGAAGCAATACTGGTCAACCAACGCGAAGATCTTCTCCATCTTGCGCTGATTGTAGATATCCTCGGGGAACACATATTCGTTCAATGGATTGCGTGCCGAACCATGCACGAACAGGAATTTTCCTTCGCGAAAGGTGCGTGGTCGCTCACCTAAGAATTCCCAACGGATTTCATTCCGTTTTGGATCACCCATTTCGAGTTGTTGCCGGGTCCAGAAAATCGCGCGTTCCGCCGGGGCGTTAAATCCCTCGGGGTCGAAGAGCGCACCCTGATCGTGATTCCCCAGCAGGCACATGCTGCAGTTGGCGATCACGAGGTCGATGCATTCGCGCGGATTCGGACCGTAGCCGACGATATCGCCCAGGCAATAAATCTCTTCGATCCCGAGCTGCTTGATTTCGCCGAGGACGGCTTGCAGCGCTTCGAGATTGCCGTGGATGTCGCTGATAAAGGCTTTCAAGGCTCAGTTGCCTTTCGGGCACTGTCCAATTTCTGGACACATAATGGTTGTCTGGATTGCTAGCGGAATGAAAAAGTCGTCGCTCAAACCCAGAGCCGGACTGTAATTCGCCAAGTTCAATCGCACTGGACTGGTCAAGTGTCGACACCGTGTCGGCACGTCTGTTGGATGGGGTGACATACGGATAGCGCAGTCAGTTGAAAACGAGCCTGCTATCATATCGACAAATCTGACAAAGCGAAATGCATCCGCTATGCCAACATTGGACGACTGTTACGTCGCGACAATCACCCGCCAGAACCCGAATTCGGGAGAATTGTAACATCTTTCCGTGAAACGGTTCACGAGACTTGCAAGATTGTGAGAATCTCGCCAGAAAAAATGTCGCAAGTATTGTACTTTCATTCGCTTATGAAAGAATCCGAGAACTGAACATCCTTTCTGACGTTGCGTCTTGGACAGCACTCATGTTGGAAATTGAACAAGATTGCCCCTCACGCTCCTCTTCCGCTCTTAAACCCCAGTCTGAAAACTATGGCACGCTGGCCCGACGACAACCGCGCGACGCTCATTGCGGCGGCCCTGATTTTCGTTCTGTTTCCCGTGTTGTGTTGGTTGACCTGGTGGTTTGTCCGCGGTTAACGTGAGTTGCGAAGTGCCGGCGATGGTATGGCCCGTGAATAAAAGTTGCGCGGGCTGAATGTGTGAGAGTACCAGCGTGTGAGGGTCTGAGAGTCAGAGAAAGTCCAATCAGAATTGGACGGCAGCCTTACTCCGTCACTCTGACACCCTCACACTCTACCGATCGCGCCAATATTTAGGTGAACCGCTACAGCCCCCCTTGCCAGAGAGCCACCCTGTGTCTGGATCGAAACTTCCTCTACTGATCGTCTTCGTGACGGTCTTCATCGACTTATTGGGATTCGGAATCGTCCTGCCTCTACTGCCACGATATGGGCAATACTATTCCGCGACGATTTGGCAGTTGGGACTGTTAACCGCGTCGTTTTCGGCGATGCAGTTCCTGTTCGCTCCATTATGGGGGCGAGTCTCGGACCGCGTCGGCCGCCGCCCGATTCTGCTGCTGGGATTGCTGGGGTCGACCTGTTCTTATGCCCTCTTCAGCTATGTCTCGAACTTCAAACAGGGGGATGTCTGGCTGGGGCTGGATGTCCTGAGCTGGCTGTTTGTCTCGCGGATTGCCGCCGGGATTGCGGGGGCCACGATTCCGACGGCTCAAGCTTACATTGCCGACAGTACTGAGCAAAAAGATCGTGGCAAGGGGATGGCGCTGATCGGCGTGGCCTTCGGTATTGGATTCGTATTTGGCCCGCTGATCGGTGTGTTTTCGTTGCGCTCAGATGGAGCTCCGGATTGGCGGCCAGGGGCCGTCGCCGCCAGCTTATCGGGCATTGCATTTCTCTTCGCGCTGGCGAGGTTGCCCGAATCCCTGCGACCCGGAGCACAGGCAGCGTTCATCCCCAAGGGTTTCCGGGGAGTGTCAAAAGTCCTGGCCCGGCGGGACCTGCTGCTGCTCATGGTGACGATGTTTTTGACTACGCTCGCGTTCGGCCAACTCGAATCGACTTTGTCTCTCCTGACCAAGGCGATCGACATGGGCGAAAAGTCGAATTACTACGTGTTTGCCTACCTGGGAATGGTGCTGCTGATCAGTCAAGGCATGCTGGTACGTCGGCTGCTTCCCAAGATGGGTGAGTATCGGATGGCACTGATCGGCGCCGTGTTGATGACGGCGGGGATGCCGCTGGTGGCACTTGCCGGTTGGTCCAAATCGACCGGCGAACTGTACCTGGTCATCCCCCTGTCAGTGATGGGATTTGCAGCCCTGAACCCTTCGCTCCAAGCGAGTCTTTCCCTCCGCACCAGCGATCACGAACAAGGGGAAGTCCTGGGTTTTGGTCAAAGCGCGTCTGCCTTGGCCCGCGTTCTGGCACCTGTCAGCGGGAATTACTTGTTCGGAATTTCGCACCTGTATCCGTATCTTGCGGGCGGTGTGCTAATGGCGATCGGGTTGGTTTGCGTGTTCCTGACCGGTCGCGGTGCGAAGTCGGGCGACGCCAAGGTAGGATAGGCATCCTGCCTGTCCGCGATCGACATCCAAGCAAAAAACCAAAGCCAGAGTGCCAACCCCTCACCCGCACAAATCCCAACGCCATCCCACCTTTCAACGGTATCCACTGCGTCAAATGGACAGGCAGGATGCCTATCCTACGAAAAAACAGCCCGGTTTCGTTGCCGAAACCGGGCTGCTTATATGCGAAACCGACAAAGTCGGGATCTCGGCCGAAGACACTCGCTTAGCGCGTGTAGTCCGGCGAGTAGCTCAGCAGGAAGTCGTCAAAACGAACTTCGTCAGTCTCGCCACGGACGAGATTGGTGAAGATTTCGTTCATCAGCCGCTGGAAGTGGCTGGTTTTGACGGAGTAATAGTTGTGCTTACCGTCGCGGCGGGCTTCGATCAACCCGGCCACGCGCAGCAATGCCAGGTGATGGCTGACTGCCGGTTGGCTCTGGTTCAGCTTGTCACACAAGGCGGTGACGTGCAGTTCTCCTTCGCGAGTCAAATACATCAACACGCGCAGGCGAGTCTCGTCCGACAACAACTTGAAAACCTGAACCAGGTCCTTTTCCAATTGCTGAGACAACTCGGGGATCTGGCAGCCAGTCTTGGCTTCCAACGGTTCGGCGACGTTTGAAATCATGCCCTCCTCAATTCTTTCGTGATGTGATCCGCTTGCCCCTAAATACTCAATCGGTAGTGCAACCGGCGGATCTGGGGTGTTGACTGGGTCAGTCAATTCGTAATTCCTTCCGCGGCCGATGGCAGAACGCACCATTAGCCTGACGGAAATTTTCCGTGTGTATGTTCATCTCGCAATTTCCTGAATCGCGACAAGCGAGGTCAGGTTGTTGCGAAAGTCCTAACGGAATTTTCTCGTGACGGTGAGGAATATCCACATGACCGAGTCTGGTGACTTGATCTGCTTGGAAGGTCCCAACCGATTCCGGTGATTATCCGCGAACTTGTTTACTGCATGCGTTAACGAGATAGGACGAAGTGAGGTAAATGAATCTTGTGGCTCATTGGTTCCTGGACTGTATCGCCGGTGGAATACCGACAGAGATTAAGTCAGCCCAATGTCAGCCTTGCTTCACGCATTCATTCCCTTCTGAGCCGGGTTCTCAGCGAAACCCGACTACTCCCTGAGCGAAACGCCCAAATGAGATGTCGCTGTAGACCATCTGCGAGACGGAACCTCCGTCCCGACCGCACATATTATTGCCGAGCAAGGGTGTGACGTCAATAAATTTGCTGATAATTTGAAATGTTGGGGATATTAAGAAATCTGTAAGCCGTTGCTACCAACTCTGGTACGTACCTAAATCGAGTAACATCAGTATGTTGCGATGCGTTGATTGTCTGATAATGTTCGGAATGCATTATTCCCCAAACCGGGAAATGACTGAAAAACAGCGCATTTTTTTGCGGACAGTTGGCCAAAGAGACATGTCACTTCTAATCACAGCGTGTTTTGGGGGATCTGGACGAGCGCGAATTTGAGATTCAGATGTTGGTCGCGAGCGGATGTGAGAGCGAGCATGGACTATATATAATAGACAATGTCCGGGCGACTGAAGCCAGATCCCGTATGTCGCTCCACACCGTCGTTCGGCTTCCCGAAATCGCAGTTGGACTCTCCGTTGTTGGGCGGAATGTCACCGGACACTTCACGCCGCGGCGCGCCCGACTCTGCAGAGTCAGGCTACGTGAGCCGAACGACTGAGGCTTTATCTTGACTTCAATCTGTGATTCCCCTACGTTGCGACATTCAGACGCGCGCCAGATCTGTTGCCAATTTGTGAAAGCAACCTGTCGGCACCGCGTGTTCTGAATTTGCTGTGCATTCCCTGCCGCTGAGAGACCATTCGCTTTTGAGTGGTACATCTCATGGACGGCAATCGAGCCTTAAAAAAATGCTGCTCGTGGGGTCGCCAGACCGGGATTCTGCCCGGGATCCGTAACCGCCTCCCCCGAGGTCCGCAGAAAAAATAACGATTTTGAAACGCTTACCAGTTGAAAGGACCGCTCCGTAACATGGCCGATTTGATTGTACCGCATGGTGGTTTGTCCGAACCCGTTAACCGCACCGTTGCCGCCAGCGAAGTCGACAGCTTCAAGGCTGCCGCTGCCAGCCTGCCGAAAGTTCCCGTCTCTCAGGCTGATCTCTCTACTGTATATCGTATCGCCGACGGCACTCTCAGCCCGTTGACCGGTCCGATGAACAGCAAAGTCTACAACCTCGTACTCGATGAATCTTACATTCTGAGCAACGGCAAGAAGTACGCCTGGACGATCCCGCTGGCCTTCCCAGTCACCGCCGAAGTTGCCGCGACTCTGGCGGCCGGCCAGAAGGTTGCCCTGACGAATCCCGCTGGCGAAGTAGTTGCCACTCTGGACATCACCGATGTCTTTCCGTGGGACAAGCCTCGCTATCTGAAGAGTGTCTACGGAACCGAGCGCACCGACCATCCGGCGGCCGACACGGTCCTCAACACCGAAGCCGACAAGACTCACTTGATCGGTGGCGAATTGAAGGCCCTGCCCCAGCCGAAGAATCCGAAGTTCGGCAAATATGTCCTCAGCCCCAAGGAAACACGGGCTTTGGTCGCCAGCAAGGGTTGGGATGCGGTCGTCGCCTTCCAGACCCGCAATCCCCTGCACCGGGCTCACGAATACGCCTTGGTGTTCGGTTTGGAAAAACTGCTGAAAGACGGTAAGAACGCCGGCGCGATCCTCAATCCGCTGATCGGTGAAGTGAAGGGCGACGACGTCAACGCCGAAACCCGCATGGAGACCTACGAAGCCCTCATCGCCAATCGCGCTTTGGGTGACGGCGATAGCGATACGACTCTGTGGAGCGGTCGCGGTGAAAGCGTGCCGGATCGCGTGGTTCTGCTCGGCTTGGACCTCAAGATGTTCTATGCTGGCCCGAAGGAAGCGGTGATGCACGCCATCTACCGTCAGAACTTTGGCTACACGAACATCGTCATCGGCCGCAAGCATGCCGACGTTCCCTACAAAGACGGGACCGCGATTTGGGGCGATTTCGATGCTCAGGAGATCTTCCACAAGCTCAACGGCGATTTGCAGATCAAGCCGGTGAATGTGGGATTTGCCGCCTACTACGAATCGATTGGCCGCGTCGATCTGACCGAGAATCACAAGGACGAAAAGCCCTGGTCGATCTCGGGAAAAGACATTCGTGCGACGTTGCTGAAGGGCGAAGTCGTCGACCCGCGCGTCATGCGTGAAAGCACCTCGAAGATTCTGGCCGCCGCGATGCAGGCCAAGTCTTAGTTCAGCGAGTTGTGCGTGAGGCAGAAATTGAAAGCCGTCTGTGGCCGTGTGCTGCAGGCGGCTTTTTGTTTTGGGATTCGAGCCTCACCCTCCCCTGATGTCTGCCACCGGGGCTTACCGCGTCCCGAGATTCGTCTCAATCCACGTCATCAACGATTTCGCAATCTCGGATTTCGGTCCAGACCATTTCGCCGCAGTGTTCCCATTGGGAAGCAGCAATTCCACCGAGTTATCCGCGGCTCCGATTGCCGCGGGGCTATTCAGCACGATCGCATCGCATTGCTTGCGCTGCAGCTTTCTAATGGCTCGCGCGTGTGCGTCCTGAGCTTCCAGAGCAAAACCCACGTTCCAGCGCCTGCCACGGGTTGCGCCGAGCGCTGCCAGGATATCTGGCGTCTCTACTAATTCTAAGGTCAGTCCGTTCCCCGTTTTGCCAATCTTCCCCTGGATACGCTGGGCTGGCCGGTAGTCGCAAACCGCAGCTGCGGCGATCACTCCGTCGCAGTCCGGCCAGGCAGTCTCACAGGCCGACAGCATCTCGGCGGTGGTTTCGATTCCGTGAAAATCGCATGTCAATGGGGGGGCGAGAAGTGTGGGGCCGCTGACCAGCACGACCTGATGACCCGCAGCCACCGCGGCTGCCGCCAGCGCGTACCCCATTTGCCCGCTGCTGGCGTTGCTCAAATAGCGGACATCATCAATGTATTCACGTGTCGGACCGGCTGTGATCAGGATACGCATAATGTCTTGTAGCCGAATTCGCCAGCATTTGGGACTTCGATTGATTCTCCCGAAGTCAGGCGAGTTCGGCGGCTTCGGTTTCGCGAGGACGTCGTACGTTACGGCTTGGGCTTCAGTTGCAATTCCAATTGGGTCAGGCGTGACTGGATCGCCTTTTCCTGATCAAGTGATAGAACTTCCGCACCAAAACGCAGACGATAGAAAGTGATGGAAATATCCTGGGCGAGCGAACGCAATTCCGCCGGCAATTCCCGAGTCAACCACGCGGCCTCGACTTGTTGAGCAAATTCGAGTTGGGTCTGGCACGGTTTCGGAACGAATCCCAGGGGCTTAACAAGCGCCAGAAATCGCTCGTAGAACTCAATGTAGATCTTGCTACGGGACTTGCCTGTGGTGCCGCGAGACAAGTGCATGAGAAGAGGTAACAAGTTGCGCGCCAGATAAAAGATGCCGACCATCCCCAGCATCAGGAAAAACGCCGTCACGCCGCCAGCGACGCTGAACCACTCCGCTGGATTCATCCAGAATCGCCGCAAAGGGGTCTGGTTGGCGAGGTTTGTGAATTGTGTCGTGAATATCCGGGCGAATGACGTAATGGGGGCATACAGATCGCGCTGTTGCTTGGTGAACGAGAGATTCACCACGTAATCACTCCATAGAGCGCCCGCGTCTGAAAGCAGGGTGTGATACCAGCGAACTCGCTCGCCCACGGCGGCGACCG
>JAQGHS010000645.1 GCA_028291605.1 Planctomycetaceae bacterium
ACGGGGCTCGATCACCACACGCAAAAAAGCAAAACCGGCGCCGGAAGTCCGCCAGCCTAGTGTTGCAGGGGCGACGCTTCCCCAACGGCTGAAGGCCTGGTGGAACGGCCGGACTCCGCTAGTGCAACGAACAACACTAGGGGGAGCGGCGGCCGCCCTGATCGTCCTGGGCATCATTGTGCTCTTCCCGACACCACACGGCACAATACAGATCGATATCGAAGACCCGAGCCTGTCAGCCCGCTTTGATGGCAACATGGTCACCTTTGACAATGCTGGTACCCCCATCCGAGTCACTTCCACCGCCAAGCGCACGCTGGAAGTCTTGCAGAATGGGATTGCCATCGACGCGGCGACAAAGGAACTGACAATCAGGCGCGGTGAGCAGCGGATCGTGACGCTGAAGTTGTTGGGGGATGATGTTGTTCTCGATGGCAAACGCATCGCGAAGAAGACAACCGCGAAGGCGAAGGCCGCTGAGCCAGGCTGGCAGGGCTGGCCCGCTGATGCTCCACCGCCAGCCATTGCGCCATTTGATGCGGCCGAGGCGAAGGCCCGCCAGGCGGCGTGGGGGAAATACTTAGGAACCAAGGTCCTCGAATGGAATTCAGTGGGCATGGGTTTGGTATTGATCCCGCCGGGGACGTTTGTCATGGGAAGTCCCGCTGGCGAGGTTGGTCGATCTACAAATGAAGACCAGACGACGGTGACCTTGACGCAGCCAATCTACGTGGGAAAGACCGAAGTGACCCAAGGGCAATGGATGGCGACCATGGCATCGCAGCCTTGGAAGGACGGTTTCGATGTGAAGGAGGGAGCGAATTATCCAGCAACTTTTGTGAGCTGGGAGGATGCGAATGCCTTCTGCGAGAAGCTGAGTAGCCTTGAAGGTGTGACATATCGGTTGTTAAGCGATGCGGAATGGGAATATGCCTGCCGCGCGGGCACGACCTCGCGCTTCAGCTTCGGCGACAACGAATCTCAACTGGGCCGGTATGAATGGTATCGGGAAAACGCTTTTGACATCAAAGAGGAGTTCGCCCATCAGGTCGCCATGAAAGTGCCAAATTCATTTGGCCTCCATGACATGCACGGCAATGTCAGTGAGTTCTGTCAAGATTTGTCAGTAGAAAAACTCCCCGGCGGAACTGATCCGCTCGTGACATCCGGTGGCGTGCGACGCATCACGCGGGGCGGGACCTGGTGGCGCGACGAAAATAGTGTCTATCGATCGTCCACTCGTCGCGACGCCGCGCCCGACTTTCCGATCAGCACCGCCGGCTTCCGCGTGGCGCGAGTTGTACCGAGTACGCAACGTAAAGTTGGTCTTGAGCCTGGCGTTATTGCTAGCGCGCCCATATCTAATAATGGACCGCCGCAAAATGAACTCCCCCCCCTCGTCTCAACCAGGTGGAACGGATGGCCGACCGACGCTCCGCCTCCGGCAATCGCGCCGTTCGATGCAGTCCAGGCGAAAGCCCATCAAGTGGCTTGGGCGAAATATTTAGGGGTAAAGGTCGTCGAACAAAATTCTGTAGGCATGGATATGGTATTAGTTCCACCCGGATCGTTCAAAATGGGAGAGTCTGTCCACGCAAGCAATGTGCAGGTCTCGGTGATGTTGACAAAACCGATTTCTGTAGCAATGACAGAGGTAACCCAAGCGCAGTGGTCGGCGATCATGGGGACGCAGCCTTGGAAAGGCCAAGCAAATATAAACGAGGGGACCGACTATGCGGCAACTTACGTTAACTGGACCGATGCGGAGGCATATTGCACAAAGCTAAGTAGCACTGAAGGTGCAACGTACCGATTGTTGACAGAGGCTGAATGGGAATTCGCATGTCGGGCGGGCACTGTCACGCTTTACAGTTTTGGCGACGACATGTCACTACTTGGGGAGCATGCATGGTTCAACGAGAACGCAAGCAAGGTCAAGGCAGAATATGCTCATCTCGTGGGACTCAAGACTCCGAATCCATTTGGCCTGAAAGATTTGCACGGTAATGTTTGGGAGTGGTGTCGAGATTCGTACGAAAAAAATATACCTGGTGGTGAAAATCCGCTTGTTTCGTCAGGTGACTCGAATCAGGTCATACGAGGAGGCTGTTGGTTTCACCACGGGGGAAACTGTCGGTCAGCCTGTCGCGGCTCCACTCCAATCAACTCCCGCTACAGCTTTCTGGGCTTTCGCGTGGCTCGAGTACTTTCGAGTACAGAATTAGATGGCAAGCATGGTCCGTCCGGTTCTGCTAGCAAGAATTTTGAAAAGAGGGCAGGTCCACTTATGGAGAAAAATGGACTTGCCCTTATCCCGGCCCAGAAGTCAAGTCGATTCCCAATAGTTCACTATGCAGAACCACCGAACTCACCCCAGAAAAAGGATAAACCTGCGGTTGTTGTCGCATGCGACAGCGATCCTCAGATTACCACCGACCAGCCATGTCATGACAGTTTGCGACTGCTTACAGCATCAGGTGTGACAATCTGGGAACACAATGGACTAAATATTTGCCCAACGATTGGGGGAACACATCAGATTGCCATCGATCTTCAGCGCAATCGAATCTACGTCAACGAAATGGCAACCCATCGTATCGTTGCCTTCGATATGCAGGGAAATCGTCGTTGGCACTTGGAACAAGTAAGAGCGAGTGCCGTTGCGTTGGATGAGAAAACGGGCAACATCTGGTGCTGTCGAGGTAAGGATCTATCTGAAGGCGAGACTGTCGCATTCGACCCGCAAGGCGTCGAGGTCGCTGCCTATTCGAGTCACGGTTTCGACATGATTTATGACCGATATACCGACGGCTTCTGGTTGGCCGGCAAGTCCGTTACAAAACTCGATCGAAATGGGATATCGCAGTTTCAGAAAAGTATTGCTGCTTGGGCGTGTCTGTCTGTCTCGGTAAACACCAACAATGGTCGGGTCTGGATTGTCGAAAGAAGCACTCCAAATATAACAACCAGTAAGAATCGGTTGTGGTCGTTGAATTCGGACGGTACCGTTCATCGGGAGTGGGATTTCGGTAAGCTTTATTTGTTCTCAGTATCTTGCGTCCCCAAATCTGGTGATGCTTGGGTGAGCTTTTCCGGATCGGGTGGCATTCGTCGAGTCTCGCCGGGGGGGCAGATGGGGGAATTATTGCCTCTAAAGGTAACTCAATTATCGGTCAGTCCAACTACCAGTGAGATCTGGACTGCAACCAGTGAAGCCGTTCTAAAACTGAACGCTAATGGCAAAGTGCTGCTGACGTCACCCTTGGCAAAACCATGCGGGTCCGTTTGGTTGCAGGCATTTTAGCCCGATCACAGAAGCTCGATCAATTGAGTGGAATCTGATGTGGTCTGTATGAGTGAGTCGATTCAATTCCGCGGAGTGGCCCATCAGGATGGGCAATCACCTCTGGGTGGCCTAGTTTGCTGTGCCACCTGGATCTACGGGAAGCATGTTCGTCAACCCGACCTCTTTTCTGGTGGTTTCAGTCGTAAGACAGCCAGTAATCGGCCGTGGTGTCGACTCGACTCGTGTTGGCCGTTCTGTCGAAAGTAAGCGAAGGTGCGTGAGGCGTGCAACCCGACCTAACCCGCCAGGACTCCGTCGAGCACCTTGTAGTTCATTTCCATGCCGTCGGTCATGCCTGTTGAGAACGCGGCGTCTCGGTCGGCTTGCGAGGCGAACTTGATTGAGGTCGTCACGTTTGTCATTCCGTTGGCCTCATGGAATGTGACGGTGACGATGTAAGGTTCAGCGCCCATCGATTCACCCAGGTCGCCTGACACCTTATCCCTACACAAAGAATCCTGTCCTCTTTGTTCCCCTATTGCGATTAGCGAACTTCTCCGCCCGACAATTCGAACTTGATCGACCAGCAAAGTGCGGCGGCTTCTTCAGGCGTGGCGGCCTCGCAACACACGGCTGAAAGTTCCTTCCAACGCTTCGCGCGCGCCAGCAGTGTGCCGAGCTGACGTCTCCGTTCGGTCGGTGAACGCATCTGGCGCGCTTTGGCGATCGATTCTTCCAATCTGCCCAGTTCCGCTTCCACCCCAATCGCCCGCGATACGGATTCCTTGCGCCAGCCCGGTCGCTGCTCCAAGCTCGCGTCATGATGAGCACTCGCCAGCAAATCCTCGGCCGCAGCCGGCCCCTCCAGCTTCGCGACGATCTCGGCCAGCATCCCATAGACCGCCGCCGTCGTCCATCCGATCTCGTATACGTACCAGGTGCCCATTTCCGACAGCACGCGTTTCAACAATGTCCGTGCCTGCTTCTGCTTCCCATGATCCGCCAGGAATTCCAACGCCTGAGAGATCGCGTTGACCGGAAAATGAATGTTCGGATCGCGCATCGTGGACAATTTCTCAAGCTGATTGCCGACTTCTCGAACGGCTCGCTGGACGGATCTCGTCTGCAGATTGCAATTCCATAACATTCGATAATCGACGATGTCATCGGCCTCATTGCCCAGCGACTTAATGCAGCGTTTGATGGTCGTATGATCACAAAGTTTGGCATACGCTTCCAAGGTCGCACGGTAGTACCAATAGTGACGAATCTCCTCGCTCGTCAACAGACTGGCGGCGCGCTCCATCTCGGCCGCTGCCACTTTTGCGTCGGCAGTCTGCTGATTCGCCCAGGCGGCGTTGAAATGCCGTTTCGCACGACGAAACGTCGCCTCGATCCGCTGCTCCTCATCAACAGCGTCGGCAGGGTCGAGGATTCCGTGGAATGCCCTGAATTCGCGAACGGCTCGCTCGGGATATCCCAGATCACATTTTCGTCTGACAGGACAACTGGCTGCCTGCTGAAGATAAGCTTCCATCCGCTCGAGGTCCCCGATATTCAGGCAGATCTCTGCCCCCAGCTTGCACAGGCCCACGGTGTCACCTGTTTCGTCGGGCGGCTGCTTGCGAAGAAACCGGTTCACGTATTTGAGCGACTCCTCGACCCGTCCCAGCCTGACCAGCTGTTGAATCGGAAGGTGAGCTTTGCTCGCCCCCTTATCTGGATCGGCAATCGCATCGCATTTTTCCAACATGCACAGCATCCACAAGCGCAGGTCGCCGTTGCGCGGCCATTTCACTTTCCACTTGATTGCGACTGCCGATTTCTTGCCAACCGCTGCCTTGGCCATGAGCTACCTTCGATGGTTACTGAAGTCGGAAAAAGGTGTCAGGACTCGAATACAATCTCTTCCGATTCCTGACGCTTTGGTTTTTCACTCGATTGCGATCAAAGAGTCCCGGCCCCTTATTCTGCCCGGGAGAATTGTTCTATCGCTTGATGAGGGTTACTTTCTCGCCTGCTTTTTCGCCGACCACGGAGAGGCTCCTGGTTGACCAAGGGTATAGAACGCCGCAGCCGTTAGATCGTTGTTGAAATCGAGACGATCAATATCGAATCCGTTGTCGCGGCGATAAATGGCAAGTACGCTGTCTTCATCGATTGCGACCCATTGCAAGGGAGCAGGGTAGCCCAGGTTGCTTTTGCAACCTGGGCTAACAGGAAGCAATTGATCGTCGTCGAGCATTTCTCCGGGCAATTTCGTATCCGGCGGAATGGCTGAGGTTGCTGTGCAACCTGGGTTGCCCCGAAGTATTTGGGGGACCCGGCCTCCTGCGAAGTCTTCGTTCGATAATGGGGGTGGATTCGGGCGGGATACATGGCTGCCTGAAGGGAATTGCGACGTCGATCAATTGCTTCTTGTAGACCCAGGTTGCGGAGCAACCCGGGCCACCCTCAGGGTGAGGAAATGTTGACACCTCTGCGCGGCTCGGTTGGTTTGCGGCCTGCGTTGAATCAACGCTGGGTGGCCCAGTTTGCTGTGCAAACTGGGTCTACAGGAAGCATGTTGGTCAACCCGACCTAACCCGCCAGGACTCCGTCGAGCACCTTGTAGTTCATTTCCATGCCGTCGGTCATGCCTGTGGAGAACGCGGCGTCTCGGTCGGCTTGCGAGGCGAACTTGATTGAGGTCACCACGTTTGTCATTCCGTGGGCCTCATGGAATGTGACGGTGACGATGTAGGGTTCAGCTCCCATCGATTCACCCAGGTCGCCCGGGTCGAAGAGTTGCGTATGCGCGAGCTTCGCATGCAACGCGACCTCCAGTATCTCTCCCTTGAACCCAAACTCCTGGCCATTCTCGTTGTTTCGCCAGCGCCAGCGATACTTCCCGCCCACATGAGTCGCCATCTCGCACACCGGCATTGTCCACCCCGGCATCCCCGACAGCCAGCGACGCATCAACGCCGGTTCCGTATACGCCTGCCACACCAGATTCACCGGCGCATCAAAGCTCCGCTTAACTAGTACTTCTCGATCTGACGGCATGCTCACTTCAGCAGGTTTCATTTCTTTCGCTCTTCTTTCTGGGCGTGCTTCAACTCGGCGAGTAACGCGTCGAGTCGCTGGTAGTTGCCTTCCCAAATCTCTTGCAGTTTCTCCAGCCAATCCGTGACCGCTTTTAGCTGCTCCGTCTCCAGCTTGCAGGGCCGCAACTGGGCCACTCGACGACGCGAAATCAGCCCCGCCGATTCCAACACCTTCAGGTGCGACGAGATCGTCGGTTGCGTCAGCGAGAAGAGGCCGACCAAGTCGGATACGGAGGCCTCGCCGCGCGCCAGATGCACGACGATTCCACGTCGAGTGGGGTCGGCAAGAGCGGCAAATGCTTGGTCCAGTCGGTTCATCTACATAGAGTATCGTCTATATAGATAGTCGTCAATATAGCGATCGCGGATTCGAGCGTATTCCTTTGAGAATCCCTGACAAAAATCGGTCAGGACGCGGCGACGTGGGTCAGTCTGTCCCTGACGTGCTCAATCTAGCGCGATTTAACAGGAGCATTGGGACTGCCACTCTGGGGTGCTTCTGTTGTAGCCGTGTTTCGCCAGAACGCGGGCGAGTAATTGGCGAGGCCCGCACTCTGGCGAGATGCGGCTACGACGAGTTGCGACTCAGAGGGCCGGGTCCGTGGGCTCACGCCCACGGCTAGGTTCTGTCGTCCCTATTGGGACTTGGGAACGCCTTCAGACAAAGACTATTTCTTCCTAACAGTCACATTCTGAGTAATCAGATTACTCTGCAATCCCGTGAGATCGGTCACGCGGATTTGGAAGTTGCGACTGAGGACTTTGAGTCCCTTGCCTTTCGTCGTAAAGGTCATGCCTTCCAGCATCGTTTGAACCGCGGCATTTGTGGCCCCCTCGTGGAGTGTGATCGTGATCTGCAATCTGCCGCCGACAATCGCATCGAGTCGAGTTCCCACTGCGGACAGCCCCGGCAGAGACACGACATCCGGGTTCTTCTTGGCCGCCCCGACAGGCAGACTGATCACCACGGTCGCCAGGGTCGCGGCCCCGTCCGCGTCGGTCACGGTCAATGTCGGGGTGACCTTCGCGGGAGTCTTCAGCTTGAAATTAAATGTCGGTGCCGGGCCCGGATTGGCCAGTACCGGAGGTGTATTCACGGCCGTGACGGTCACCGACACGTTTTGAGCCGCCGAGAGCACTGGGCTGCCACCATCGGCGACCG